>CANJDY010000067.1 GCA_947472635.1 Chitinophagaceae bacterium | reverse complement strand
GCCACGAATATTATTCAAAGCAGTTTTTTGTGAGGCTGCCGTATTACTGGCAATTAGATCTGCTACCGACTCAGCTTGGGTAAGGTCTAACTTTCCATTTAAAAATGCCCGCTGGGTAAATTCACCGGGTTTAGCAATTCGAGCCCCTTTGCGAATACAAGCTTCCACTACCTGCTGTTGCACGTAGGGACTACCATGACAACTTATTTCAATTACGTCCTCTCCTGTATAGCTTTTGGGCCCTTTAAAAAGGGAAAGTACCACTTCATCTATATTTGTGGCAGCATCCCTTAGCAGCCCAACTTGAATGGTGTGAGAGGATAAGTTCAGCAGATCCTTGGAAGGAAATAATTCATTGACAATATCAAAAGCAAGGTTACCACTTAATCTAATAACACCGATTGCCCCTACACCCGGTGGTGTAGACAGTGCAACGATCGTATCATCCCAGCCGGTGAGTTTCTGTAACATGGTGCAAAGATACCATGTTGACTATCGAAAGACACAAAATGCAAGGGGCAAATTTGAAGTAAAAAAAATCCCTCTACAGATCTGTAGAGGGATTTGAAAATTTATAGCTTTTGATTATTGCTCTTCCACAACAAAAGTAATTGGCTGACGACGATAGGCATTTACATTTCTTCCGTTTTGGAGGGCCGGCGTCCATTTTGGACCACGCTTAATGATCTTAACCGCTTCCTCTTCCATTCCGTATCCATGTTTGCTTTCGGCCTGAACATCACTGATGCTACCATCTTTACTCACAATGAACTTAACAATTACCTGGAAAGTTCCACTAGGTGCTCCATTATCAACAGGCGTATTGGCATTCAGATTTTTCTGCAGGTATCTAACCCATGCTGCCTGTCCACCTGGAAATTGCGCTTCGTTTTCTACCTTGGTAAAAATCTTGTCTTCCTCATCGGCTTTCGGTGCTTCAACAATTGAAGTTCCCTTGTCTTCTACCGGAGCAACAATTTGGTTTTTGTTATCACTTTCTACCGTCTTGGTACTAATTGCTTGATCTTCTTTAATCTCTTCAATTTTCTCATCTTCCTTTACCTCTTCATCCTTTACAATCTTCGGAGGAGTAAATTTAACCTGATTGATTTCGGGCGGTGGAGGTGGCTTAGGAGGAGGAGGTGGAGGTGGTGGCGGAGGTGTGTCATTTTTTTTGACTTCTGCCATTTGGGTATCCAATACCTCAATTTCTACCTTTGAATTTTTTGATATGAATTCGGATAAAATTGTCGCAAAAAAAGCCAATAATACCAATGAAACCGTAATAATGATGGCCTTTTTTAAACGGCTATTATAGGTTTTTCGAAGTTCATAGGCTCCATACTGCTTGTTTTTGCCATCGAAAATAATATCGAGGATGTCGGCAGTTAAAATTTTATTTATTTCCATTGTAAAATACTTTGTTAGTTAGATTTAAAATGTAACCAGTTCCATCAATTATTTAATGCCATTGGCATCTTCTGTCATTTTAATTAACGAAGCTTCTGTATCACTCATGTCCACCTCCGCATAATGCCCGGGGGGAACCGCATTAATTGCCATTTCATCTAGGATATCAATGGCATTTTTAAAGGTCGCTTCCTTATCGGATTTTATGATATACATCAAATCACCAATAGGAGTAGCCTTCTTTTTGTCGAGAATTATCTGACGTATTTCTTTGAAATTGCTACTTTTAAATTGGTTCGATGCATTTTCAGCAGATAATTCGCCGAAATAATAATATACTTGATCATTTTTTCCCAATAACAAAGTCATTGCACCTGAATTTTTAACTTTCAACTGGTTATTCGGATCCTCCTTTGGTTCATTCATAGCCATCGCTGTTGGAGTGCTCATGGTAGTCGTAAAAACAAAGAATGTAATTAATAGGAATCCCAAATCTACCATAGGGGTTAAGTCAACCCTGGTGCTCGCTTTTTTGGCCTTCTTTACGCCAGGCCCTTTTTTATGTCCGCCACCGGACGATGTATCCAATTCTGCCATATCGGTAGTTTTAAGTTGCATTCCCTTGTAGGGAAGGCAAACGTTGGGGTAATTATTATTTTTTGGGAGGGTTCAAAGCCAATTCTGAATCAGCAGGAACACCTTCCGGATTTGTTACGATCTTAAACTTAAAAATATCATTCTTTTTAAACGCGTCTTTCACGAATTTAAAAGTTGGATATTTCGCTGCATTATCGCCCTTCACGAGTAAATTGAAATTGTCCATATTTTCCCCAGAATACGACCGCACTACACTTCCAATCCAGTCAGTTAACTCGTTGTGTAAACTATCACCAACAGGTATCCCTTCCATTTGTTTTGGTTCCATAGGTGTTTCCAATTGCAACATGCTTTTTATCTTATTGAATGGCATTCCGAAAAATTCCATTTTTCTAAGCTTAAGCAATTCTTCTGGAGTTAACCCAAGGGCCTTTGTAGTATTTACATCTTCGAGGATAGCCTGTTTTTTTACCCTGTCACCCAACATTAAGTACACTTTCCCTTCCTTGTTTAAGGTAACTAAAATGGCATTTTCTTTAGCAATTCTGGTTGATACCGATGATGGTGTCACTACAGTTACCGCTTCTGGTGGTTTGGTTTTGGTTGCCAGGATAAAAAAAGACAACAGCAAAAAAGCCACATCACACATTGCAGTCATATCCACCGCCGTACTCTTTCTAGGTAATTTAACTTTTGGCATTTTAAAAAGATTTTATTGTTTTACTGTTTGATGCAAGCGATTGAAAATTCTATACAATTACTTGTACAGTGATCCAAAACTTTGCGTTAATGTAAAACCGGATTCATCAATACCGTAGGTAATTCCATCAATACGGGTAGTGAACACGTTATAAAATATAATGGCCAATGCAGAGGTACCAATACCCAAAGCCGTATTATACAAGGCTTCAGAAATACCAACAGACAACTGGGTTGCTGCAGCACCACCACCTGAATCTTCCCCTAATGCAGAGAACGCTTTAATCATACCTACCACCGTACCTAACAATCCAATTAAGGTTGCAACAGAAGCAAGGGTTGATAAAAATACCAGGTTTTTTTCTAACATAGGTAATTCCAAAGAAGTAGCTTCTTCTACTTCCTTTTGTATTGCCATTACTTTTTGATCGGTTGACAATTCTGTGTTACTAATCATGTCTTTATAACGATGCAATCCTGCTTTCATTACATTTCCTACAGATCCTTTTTGTTTGTCACACTCAGACAATGCTGCATCCACATTTTTGTTGGCAAGGTGATATTGCACTTTACGAACGAAGTCTGCGTTGCTTCCTGTGCCAGTAGCTTTCTTGATGGTTAACATTCTTTCGATTACAAAAGTAATAACGGTTAAAAGACAACCGATTAAAACCGGTACAATGATTCCACCCAAGTACATTTTATTCAATGCACTTTTTGGACCTTCATGCGATGGCCAAAATGCGCCAGAACCTGGTTTTGAAAAGCCAGATGCATCTCCTAAGATAAATCTCCAGAAAGCATATCCAACGATGATACAAACCAATGGAGCGATCCATGATATAGCATTACTTGACTTATTTACTTGGACTGATGTAGATGGTTTTACATTTGCAGTTGATTTTGTTTCTGCCATAACGTTCGATTTTTTGTGTGTTAAAGTGAATAGTGGTTTGAAAAAAAATTTCGTTTTACAATGCTAATCAAAAAAACAATTCCTACCATCAAATGATAAATAGAAATATTTTTAGTGAGGCACAAGTTAATAAAATAATTGAATGAAACAACTTCGGGTAAAAAAAATAAGACTTTATTAATAATAATGGGTGATATTAAAAAAATATTAACAGTCGGATAACCAAAAAGGAGCATTTTGGAGATGCTTATTCATAGCGCAAAGCCACTATAGGGTCGAGTTTGGCAGCTTTATAAGCAGGGTAGAGACCTGCTAAGAGGCCTACCAAAGAACAAACCAGCACCCCTATGCCAATCCATAGCCAGGGGATTACAAAACCTGTTTTTAGCAATACGGCTACAATATTTCCAAACAAAATACCCGATATAATCCCAACAAAGGCACCCATAAGGCTGATTAAAATGGATTCCCATAGGAATTGAGCCCTTACTTCAGCAGCTTTGCCCCCCAAAGACTTGATTAGCCCGATTTCCTTGGTTCGCTCATTCACCGCTACCAGCATGATATTCATTAAACCGATGGCTGCCCCGATTAGGGTAATTAGGGCAATGGCCAAGGTGGCATATTTTAAAAATCCTAGGTTTTTCATCAGTGATTGTGCAATGCTATCGCTCTTGTCAATATAGAAATTGTCATCTTCCTTGATATCTAATTTACGAATAGGCCTGAAAGCCCCTTTTGCCTCTCCTACAGCCACTTCCATCATTTTTAGATCACTCACCATCACTGCAATATTATAGGACTTCGCTTCAGAACCATACATTCTACGGATATTATTATAAGTGGTAATCACCACTTTGTCAGAATTCATAAATGCACTACTGCCCTTATCTTTCAAAACACCTATGATCCGGTACTTTGTATTGGCAACATTGATAATTTTATCAAGGGCACGTTGTGTATTTTCGCCAAACAACTTTAGCGCAATCACATTTCCAATTACGCATACACTCCTTCCCGTTTCAACATCGACCTCATTAAAATCTCTGCCAGCTGATAATTCGTATCCATTGAGTTGCAAATAATTTTCGTCTCCGCCCTGAACCCTGATATCTGGATTCGTTTTTTTGGAGTCAGTATTAACGATGACTCCCGCAGGACCAGATAAAGCAATACCCACCATTGCAGGAAAAGAATACCTTTCTTTGAATGCCCTCGCTTCATCAAAAGTGATTACTTTTCCTTCATTAGACTTTTTAGTGACCAACGATTTTCGGGATGATTTTTTTGCCTGCTGGCGATTGGGACCTCCTCCAAACTGCATAGTGCGCTCCTTGAAACGAATACTGAATGCATTAGCTCCCATGGTGGAAAAGCTTTTGGTAAGACTCTGATTGACCGCTTCCACTGCTGTAATAATTGCTATCAATGCCATTATGCCCAAAGCAATAATAATTACTGTGATAGCAGTTCGTAAACGATTGCTTTTAATGGTATTGTATGAAAGTGCAATAGAGTCGGCTGTCTTCATGAAAAGTTTATTCGCAATAAAGTTAATTCCGAAATACGATAAACATCCAAAAAAGATTATAAGCGGTAATAAAAATATACCGTCTGCCTAATCTTTACAAAAGACAGGCAAATCTTAAAAAAAATATAAGATATCAACAATAAAGCTATCGCAGTAAATTCACCACAAGCAGTATGCTACTTGACTACTTCCAAACTAGGGTAATAAAATTAATAATGCAACCACTCGGTAAGTAGCGAAGGAAATATCCCCAACACGATTATTAAAAGGGCAGTAATCACTAATAACAGCTTAAAAGCAACCGTAATAGTTGAACCTGAAGCGATTGACCCATGATCTGTTACATCCTGGCTAGCTTCCTTGAAAAACATTGCCTGAATAATTTTAAAATAATAATAGGCACTAACTGCAGCACAAAGTACGGCCCACAATACCAGCCAATGCTGGTGTCCATCTCGAAGGGCCGCTATCAACATTAAAAATTTGCTTTGAAACCCTGCGGTTAGCGGAATACCAGTTAAAGACAACAAAAATATGGTGGCCGTTACTGCCAACACAGGTTCATTTTTAGCTAAGCCATTAAATCCATCAATGGTGTAGTCATACATCTTTATCAATATCGCAAAAAGCCCAATCGTAGCCAAACTATAGGCAGCAGAATATAAAACTAGTCCTTCCTTTGCCGTATCATTGATGGCAAAAACGGCCAATAACATAAAACCAGCCTGGGCAATACTTGAATAGGCCAGCATTCTTTTAACACTCTGCTGAAAAACTGCCGTTAGGTTGCCTATGAATAAGGTTGCCGCGGTAATTACCGCTATCAATAGTTGCCACTGCCCGTGAACCTTTCCAAAAGAGTTTTCGAATAAACGAATAAAAGCCATAAATCCGGCAATTTTTACGATGGTGGCCATAAAAGAAGTGAAAACCGTAGGAGCTCCCTCATAAACATCAGGTGTCCAAAAATGAAAAGGAGCTGCCGACACTTTAAATGATAAGGCAATCAGCATAAATACCATCCCAATAGCAATCAATACAGGCATCTTTCCTTCGCCAATATTGATGTTGTTTATAAAAAAAGACCCTTCGCTATTTCCACCATAAACAAAAGCAATCCCCATCAACATAATGCCAGTTGAAAATGCCCCCATCAAAAAATATTTCAATGCGGCTTCATTGCTTTTTAAATTTCGCTTATCCGATCCAGTTAAAATATAAAGAGGGATAGACATGATTTCAATTCCCAAAAATAAAATTAGTAAGGTATTGTAGGTAGCAGAAAGACAAACCCCGCACAAAACAAAAAATATCAACGCGAAATATTCTGAAACACTGTCACCCACCTTTTCGATATCGCTGCCACTTAGCAAAAAGAATAACAACGTACTGACTAGGGCAACCATTATAAAAGTTAAATTAAAGCTATTGAAAGATAGCATGGACTTACTGTCTATGGCAAAAAACGATTCGCCCGATTTCAGTTCAAGGAAATTCGATAGGATAATCAATGCCAAACCTGCAATAGCCCAATATTTAGGCGTTGCTTTGCTTTTGAAGAATACACCTCCAAACATCATGATAATACCCCAGACTGCTGTTAATAAAATTGCATTCATATTTTCTTCCCCCTCCCGCTTCGGCGGAATAATTTAAGATTACGATTATTTAAACCTTGTTGTAATGGCTGCTACTGTATCTTTTGTTAAATCAAAAAATGGCTGTGGGTAAACTCCCGCAATAAAAATCATCCCTACTAATACAATTAATACTGCTTTTTCACTCAATGAAATTTCTTTCATATTTTCTGTAATGGAATTGGTTTGCCCGTAAAAAACCTTTTGTACCATATTCAATGTATATACCGCTGCTAAAACAATACTTATACCGGCTACTGCAGTATACCAAATATTGAATCTAAATAATCCACCAAACATCATCAACTCACCCACAAATGCATTCGTAAGCGGCAACGCGATATTTGCAAAAGAAATTATCACCAGTAAAATAGTTAATACAGGTGCTTTATGTGCCAAGCCGCCCAGTTGTGAAATCTTTCTGGTACCCAGTTGCCTTTCTATCAATTCAATTACAATCCACCATCCTATAATATTAATACCATGACTAAACATTTGTATCATTACTCCTTCAATTGCGATGGATTGCATAGAAAAAATAGCCGCACACATTAACCCAATATGGGCAATGGAAGAATAGGCAACCAATCTTTTCAGGTCATCCTGCTTGATTGCAATCAAGCTTGCATAAATCATTCCGATTACCGATAAACCAATCACTACGTTATCAAATTTCGCAACTGCTAATGGAAAAATAGGCAAGAGCCAGCGTATCAGTCCAAACACCCCCATCTTTACCATCACTCCACTTAAAACCATGGTTACAGAGGTAGGCGCTTGTTCGTAGGTATCCGGCTGCCAGGTATGAAAAGGAAAGATGGGCATCTTAACTGCAAATGCAATAAAGAACAACCAGAATAAAAAATTTTGTTGAGCCGGACTTAAAATTGCAGCATGAAAAGCTTGTAAAGAAAAACTATGCTCCGAAAAGGGTGTACCCCCAGTTTGTAGGTACACATATATGATACCCACGAGCAGTAACAGAGACCCTGTAAAAGTATAAATGAAAAATTTAAAGGTGGCAGCGATTCTTTTTTCACCACCCCAATAACTACATAAAAAATAAATCGGAATTAAAGCCAGCTCCCAAAAGAAATAAAACAGTAATGCATCTGATGAAAGAAATACGCCCATCAAACCTGCTTGTGCGAGCAATAACAATCCATAAAAAACTTTTGCATTTTTATAAACCTGTCGGTACGAAGCAATAAAAATAACTGGAAAAGAAAATGCAGTTAAAAAAGTCAGCAACCTGCTCATTCCATCCAAGCTCACTGAAAAACTAGCGCCCATGTATTTCAGCCATTGGTAATTGAAAGTCAAGCCACTCAATGCTCTGTCATTTCGATAATAGAGACTGGCAATGGAAATGATCAATGTTAGGATAACAGATAGTAAACTCCATGCCTTCACAGCAGATTCCTTTCTTATAAAAAAAGTAATTAATCCCGCCACCAAGGGAAAGAAAATCAATAAATGAGGGATTGTTATGTCGTTACCAAACATCAGGAATATATTTTATAAAAACAATTGAATAATAAATAAAATTAGCATGCCTACTACCATTAACAAAATATAGGTGCCTACTTGACCGCTTTGTAGTAAGCGAATCTGCCTACTTCCATACTGAACAGCCTTTCCAACTCCATTGACCATGCCATCAATGATATTTTTTTCGATTACCTGATTGAAAAATGTTGCCAATGACTGCAATGGTTGAACGACAATTCTATCATACAACTCATCAACATACCATTTATTGGCTACTAATTTACCGATAACGGTTTCCGATGAAGCTGATTGTTCATATTTGCTAAACTTTTTCCAAGCAACTATCAAAGCAATCAAAGCCCCGCCCACCGATATACCCATAAGCGAATATTCAGTAGCGTGCGATAATTCATGCTTTACTGCTATCAAATTACTTTGGGCAAAAATAGGTTCAAGAAAAGCTTCGAGCCGATGGCCTCCATGTATCAACACTTCCGGTATTCCAATCCATCCGCCTACTACCGCCAATATCGCCAATACCACCAAGGGGATGGTAATAGCCACCGGACTTTCGAGCAAATGATGTTCCTGTTCGTGCGTTCCCCTGAATTTACCCAGGAATGTCATTGCATACAGACGAAACATATAAAAAGCAGTTAGCAAGGCACCCACAACACCGCCTACCCACAATATAGGATTATGAGCAAATGCAGCAGCCAATATTTCATCCTTAGAAAAGAAACCCGAAAAAGGCGGCATTCCTGCAATAGCCAAACAACCCAGTAAAAAACTTATATGGGTAATGCCCATGTATTTTTTTAATCCTCCCATATTGCGCATATCCTGCTCACCACCCATTGCATGAATAACACTTCCCGCACCTAGAAAAAGCAGCGCCTTGAAAAATGCATGAGTCATTACATGAAATACAGCGCCTGTATAAGCCCCTACTCCCAATCCTACAAACATATATCCCAACTGGCTAACGGTAGAGTAAGCCAATACTTTTTTAATATCATTTTGTTTTACAGCAATGGTAGCAGCAATAAGCGCTGTTGACAGCCCCACGATTGATACCACTGCTTGTGTAGCAGGTGCCATTGTAAATAAAATATTGCTCCGTGCAATCATATAAATTCCTGCGGTTACCATTGTAGCAGCATGAATCAAGGCACTCACTGGTGTAGGACCTGCCATCGCATCTGGCAACCAGGTATACAAAGGTATTTGAGCACTTTTACCAGTAGCCCCTACAAATAATAGCAACGTGATTCCCGTAATGTCAACAGCAGACAATTTAGCTACATTAGCAAATACCTGGTGGTAATCAGCTGTTCCGAGTTTTGACAATAACCAAAATACTGCCAACAGAAAACCTAGATCACCAATACGATTCATAATGAAAGCCTTTTTGGCTGCATTATTGAAATCATTATTTTTAAACCAAAAGCCGATTAACAGATATGAACATAACCCTACTCCCTCCCATCCGATAAACATGATAATGTAATTGCCCCCCATCACCAGTAATAACATTGAAAAGACGAAAAGATTCAGATAAGAAAAATATTTAGCGAAATCCTTTGACGGTTCTTCATGCATATACGAAGTAGAATATACATGAATCAAAAAGCCTACACCTGTAATAATTAATAAAAAAAGAGAGGAAAGCTGATCAATCTGAAAATCGAAGCCCACCTTCAAGGAGCTAGTACGAATGAAATCAAAATAATGTGCCACATGAGTATTGCCACTCTTTACACTAAAAAAAACATACACACTGATCAAAAAAGAAGCTAGTACCAAACCAGTTCCGATTAACCCGGAAAGGGTTTTGGATAAATTATTTCTACCCAAACCATTGATGAAAAAACCAATCAATGGTAAAATAGGTATCAGCCAAACTATTTGTAATATATTATTCATAAGCCCCAAATCCCTAAGGGAAATTTTACCTACTTCTGTTAAAAGAGTAGTTGTATTGATTAATAAAAATTTCTTTTAAATAATAACTTCCATTTCATAAATTCACCTCATCGAAAAACCTATTTAGTTCTTCAGTCTGTTTAAAAAATTCACATCCACCGAATGGGTGTTCCTATACATCATCACAATGATAGCAAGCCCCACACTTACTTCAGCTGCAGCTACTACCATTATAAAAAACACAAACACCTGGGCATCACTTGCTGCAGTAGGATTGGTACTAGCCATTACCTGGTGATGCATTTTTGAAAATGCCACCAACAACAAATTAGCAGCGTTCAACATCAACTCCACACACATGAAAATAATAATTGCATTGCGACGTATCAATACCCCAATTACTCCGATACTGAATAAGGCAACTGCTAAAAATATGTAATAATATATCGGCATATAATTTATAAGTTTTAAATAT
>CANJDY010000066.1 GCA_947472635.1 Chitinophagaceae bacterium | reverse complement strand
TTTGATTTGACCACCAGCACCTTGAGAACCATATGCTAATGCAGAAGGTATGTAAAGTCTTGCCTTAGCACCTTTTTTCAATAAGGATAAACCATCGGTCCAGCCTTTGATTACACTACCTGGTGTACCAGGTAAAGCACCCATATTAACCGAGAAAACTTGTTTGTGTCCAAAAGCTGAATCTGTATTGGAATCAAATGCCTTATCACTTCCAATGGTTCTTCCAGTGTAAAACACTTTTAATACCTTAGAAGTATCAGCTGCGTCACCTTCACCAGGTGTAATGATTTCAACATAGGTTCCTTGAGGAGCTTTTGTTGCCTGTATTTTGTTTTTGGCCAAATATTCTGTAATTAATTTGTCATCAACTTTAATTTGCTCAATTGCCTTTAATGAATCTCTGGTTTTTGCCAATACCATTTGCTTTTGGTAAGCAAGATCTGCAGCTTCCTTGGTTTCAAATACATTTACAATTTTGTAATGAGCAATAATGAATGCACCTTTTTTCATGAATGGAGGCGTATTACCACCTTTCATAATACTATCGGTAGATTGCTTTACAACAATGCTATCACCTTTTCTTGCCTCGCTGAATATCTTGAAATATACTGGCGGAATAGCAGTTGAATCCATAGTAACAATCTGGTTGGAGACAGTTCTTGAATCAAACAAAACAGTGTCTTTTCCAGCTCCGCTATAGACCTGGTCGAATTGGATTTCAAAGAAATTACCATTTTTCAATAGTTTTCCTTTTTCATCGGAAATAATCTTGTATTGTAGGCCACCCTCTGCTTTTTTGAAAGGTTTGGTACAACTTGCGAATAACAAGGCTGTTACTGCTAATAAATAAAAAAAGTGTTTCATGGTTATGTGTTTAAAATTGATAATTGCTTAATTGATCTTTATTTTCTGCCATTGCCTCTTTGAATTTAGCTACCACCAATTCTAGTGGTTCCTTACTTTGTCCTCCTGCAGCATTAAAATGCCCCCCTCCGTTAAAATATTTACGTGCAAAGGTATTAACATCAAAGCCACCTTTACTCCTAAATGAACATTTTCTTTCTTCTCCCCTGTCAATCATTATGGCAGCAAGCTTAATTCCTTTGATGCTTAACGGGTAATTAACCAAACCTTCGGTGTCACCGGTAATAATATCAAATTTTACCAGATCCTGCTGTGTCACCGCTATTAAAGCGGTATTGTACTCATAAAATATTTCCATCCTATGCTGTAATACATGTCCAATAAAGCGAAACCGATTTTCAAGATAATTGTCAAATAATTCTTCATGTACACGACTATGTTGCAGCCCTTTATCTTTTAAAGTAGCTACCATTCTGTGAACAGAAGCGGATGTACTCGGAAACCTAAAAGATCCTGTGTCAGTCATTACACCTGCATAGAGGCAATCAGCTACCGAATCAGTAATGTATGCTTCATTTCCAGAATCCATGATTAGATCATATACCATTTCGCAGGTGGAACTTTTGCTGGTATTGCTGGTGCCATAGGTAAATTTATCTACCTGAGGTTCTTGGTGATGATCAATCAAAATCCTTTCACCAGGTGCCTTAGATAGTCTTTCCTCCATTCTTTTGGTTCTACTTAAGGTGTTGAAATCAAGACAAAATATCCAGTCAGCAGCATCAATGAGCTCGTTGGATTCTTCGGTTTGTTTTTCGTAATCCAATACGGATTTGGTTCCTGGCATCCAATCCAAAAAATCAGCCCAGTTGGTGGGGGAAATCACAGTAACCTGATGACCTAATTGCTTTAAAAAATGGAATAATCCCAAGGAAGAACCCATTGCATCTCCATCTGGCTTTTGGTGGGTAGTAATGACTACCTTTTTAGGATCCTTCAGTAAGGGAAATATGTCGTTGATTTGATGCATAAAGCGGGCAAAAGTAGGGAAAAAATGTCAGTTTGAATTTTGTGCGGTAAGATTTAAAGAATTTTTATAAAAAGATTGGCTACTAAAATCATGGTGAGTTGACAGTGAAATCCTTCATTTTGGTTAAATTAATGTTTTTTGTCCCCTGCTACCTATTTTTGAAAACCTTCGAATGGTAGTTTTTTAATTGTGCAGGTAGTATAAGCGTTTCGTTACAAAATGCATCATCAAAAAATCAATAAACACCCATAAAACTTACTATCTTTGCGCCTCAAAATAAAAAATATGAGTAATAGAACTTTTACAATGATTAAGCCCGATGCAACCAAAAAAGGTAATACCGGTGCTATTTTGGAAAAAATAAATGCAGCAGGCTATCGAATAGTAAGCTTGAAAATGCTTCATCTGTCTGCTGAAAAAGCTGGCGAATTTTACGCTGTACATAGGGAAAGACCTTTTTATGGAGAATTGGTGGAATTTATGAGCAGCGGTCCAATTTCTGCAGCGATTCTTGAAAAAGAGAATGCGGTGGAAGATTTCAGGATTTTAATTGGTGCTACCAATCCAGCACAGGCAGCGGAAGGGACCATTCGTAAGTTGTTTGCAGCTTCAATAGGCGAAAATGCTATACATGGAAGTGATAGTGATGCCAATGCAGCTATCGAAGGTGATTTTTTCTTCAGTAAATTAGAGCAATTTTAATTATCCGTTCAATTGATAGTAAAAAAGACCGCTGAAAATTATCAGCGGTCTTTTTCATGTATGGGCATGGTATAACTAAGTTCAATGAGCAAAGTCCATTGCATAATCACCTTTTATCCTTTCTATTGAAGGGTTAAAATAGCCAAATTTCAGGTTAGGGAATTCCTCCTGTATTAATTCCATCAGCTGCTTAATTCCCATGCATTCTCCAGTTTCAGTAACCCCTATTTTACCCAAGTACCAATCAGGATCAATATTAAAATTGCGCCATTGAATCATACACAAGTCGGTTTCCTTTATCAAAGTTCTTAGTGCTTCGTATTCTTCAATACTGTCTGTCATACCCGGAAAAACAAAATAATTAAGACTTGTCCACCCCCCAAAGCTGCGAACTATTTTCAGGCTTTCCAGTAAATCTGCGAAAACATAATTATTTGGCCTGTAATAGGGTGTATAAATGCTTTCTCTGGCTGAATTGGTGCTTACGCGCATGCTATTTAACCCAGCTTCACACAGGGCCCTTACTGCATCTGGTTTACTTCCATTGGTATTGATATTGATGCTCCCCTTGGGCGTATGCTTTCTGATTTCAATAATGCTATCGCGAATGGTCTCCCACATTAACAGGGGTTCTCCCTCGCAACCTTGTCCAAAACTGATGATTGGGTAAGGGGCAGTTTGTAAATGGGGTACGGTAAACTCTGTAATCTCTTCCGGGGTAGGTCGAAAGTTAAGCCTGTCCTGCGTACTCACGATAGTCTCTTCCACTGGCTGAAAGCTAATGCAACCAATGCAATTAGCATTACAAGCGGGTGATGAAGGAACAGGGCACTCCCATCGGCCCAAAGCAAAATTTCTAGCCGCAGGGCAATTGTAGGTCATGCAGCAATTTTCCATCAAATGCTTTACCAGCCGATTATGAGGATAAGCTTCCAATAAATGGGTAGTTCCGGATAATATTTTTTCTTCATCATAGCCAATGGTTTCTTGGCGGATATCTTGTTCAATTCTCACCGCTGGAACGTATAATTTACCATTGAGCCAACCCGCAGCTGTGTAACAAAATAAGGGTAAAGTAGGTGCATCTTGAGCTGTTTCATATGCAGCCATATATAAGCCGGTATGTGCTGGTGGAATAAAAGCAGCCACTGCCCAACCCTTTTCACAAAGTCGCATCTCTGCAGTTTGTACATCTATTCCGATGCCCCGTCTTCCAGGTAATTCATATAAATTACCCCCATCCGGCAAGTCAATCCATTCGTCTAGTGGCACTGGTAAGGCATCCCATCCACTTCTTCCGGTAGCATACAAGCTGGTATCTTCAAAAATATTCCCTTCTCCGTCTGAATAAAGAATAAAGGGGCTTTGTTGTAATTGCATAAAATTGTGTCAGTTGATTATTTACTCTTCAAAATTAATTTTGATCACTGAATGATTGCTGAAAGCAAAATTCGTCAATTTGTAGGAGTTCCTCAATTTTAAAATGGCCAAAGGCTTATTTCTTTCTAGTATAGCTAGATAATCGGGTATTCAGTCGGTCGATTTATTCAGACAACTGCTGCAAAAATCATTGAATTCAATTTCGTTGACCGGTGAAATTGTCACATCAAGCATCAATTGTAGTAAGCGGTTATTTTTAAAATCTAGTGTAATCAGTTCGTCCTTCACAAGGATATTAGAAAATTCATTCCATCGGTAAGTATTACGGAAAAGGCCATTTTCTATAGTAACAAGATCTAGGGTAAAATGAATGCGGTAGGAAGTACTAATATAGCTAGAAAGCATACCAACCAGTAATAAAATAAAAGCAAATAGGATGGATCCAGTGGCTATGAAAAGAACAATGGATGCAATGGGCAAAAAAAGTTTTTTTTTGAAAGTTAACTTTTCAAGTAAAATTTCAATGAAAACAGCCGCTAAAAATAAAATGGCTGCTGCAACTAAATTAATCCAATAGTTTGAATGATTGGTTACTACCAAAGCTGCCACCCCAGCCAAGGCTAGTAGAGCCCTTGTAATGGTAGCATCGATTTTGTTTCTAGTTTCTTTAATATGAAAGGTGTACATAATCAACAGGTATATCGATGGACGGTACAAAGCTATACTAAACCACGTAAAAGGTGATTAGGAGCTGCTTACGGTAGCGTGTACCTGATTGGATGCAATTAAAGTGTTGCATAATTTAAATAGACATCTTGCACCTACATTCTCATCCCATTCGTTTGGACTTACCCCTACTTCATTCAAATCAAACCCAACGATATGACGACCACTTTCCAATAGTTTTTTTAGCAGGTAAAAAATCTGTTCCGTTTCAAATCCCCCCTGAACGGGTGTCCCTGTATGAGGGCATAATTTAGGGTCGAGTCCATCAATATCAAAACTGATAAATACTTTTTGAGGAAGCTGTGCAATGATTTCAGTGACGAGTAGCTGCCAAGTTTGACCTTCATACAAACGCTCTTTGATGTCTTTATCAAAATAAGTTACAATGCGTTGTTCACTTTTTTGAATATAATCCCATTCTTCTTCACAGAAATCCCGGATGCCAATTTGTACCAGTTTTTTCAATTGTGGAATTTCCTCCAGGGAATTGTACATGATGGAGGCATGAGAATAATTGAAATTTTCATATGCCTTTCTCAAATCACAATGGGCATCAATTTGCAATATCCCAAAATCTCCATATTTTTCTGCAATGGCCTTAAAAAAGCCGAGGGGTGTGCTATGATCTCCTCCTAGCAAGCCAACTAGCTTGCCGCTATCCAAAAGCTCTTTTGTTTGTTGAAATACCCATTCATTCATAAAAATGCTTCCAGCATTTACTTCTTTTAAAGTTTTACACATGAATTTGTTGTCCAACACATTTTCACCTTCTGCTATATAATTAATGTATAACTCTGCCTCTTTGCGCAAATAATCGCTTTTCATTAACACCTTTTTATCTACGGGACGCATAAAGTAACCCTGTTTCCAGGCATCTTGAATTTCCGGATCAAAAAGGTCAACTTGCAAACTTGCCTTAAAAACATGCTCTGGAGCCCTTGCTGTACCTGCATTGTAACTAACCGTTACCTCCCAAGGTACAGGTAGGATGATTAACTTAGCGTCTTCCTCTATAAATGGTAAGCCGAAAATGTTATTATTGGGATTACCTACTGTATTAGGGTCAAAAAGAGAAAGATCGGTCATTGCTTTTTGTTATGTGTAAAGATGAAGTGGGGACTTGTAATTTTTAAAAACTTTGCAAAGATAAGCCACTGAATATTTATAGCCATAAATTACCCATAAAAAAAAGCATTCTAAATCCTGTTTCCCCATTGTTGTTAAAGTAAACCTATAATTGAACTAAATCCTACGAATTGACTTTCCTCAATTAGCACTTTTAACCTTTTTTATGCACTAATAATACCGCTATATCGGATTTTATCGTTTTTTGCATTTTGTTGTCAATAAATTGAAAATCTTAAGCCATTATTTGAACTACCTTTGTAAAACAAAAAATGTAGCACGATGAAAAAAAGTCATATTGTTGTCCTAATTGGTATTGCTATAGCGATTGGTGCTTTAATCATGTTATCGGTTGATTTTTCAACGTATGATACCATACAGTCTGCAAAACAAAAACAAGGGAAATTTGTACATTTAATTGCTAGACTCGACCGAACAATGCCATTGGAATATGATCCAGCAAAAAACCCTAATTATCTTTCTTTTACAGCAATTGACAGTTTGGGTGGTAGGGCAAAGGTGGTATATCTTAATACCAAGCCTCCTGAACTAGAACATAGTGAAAGAATTGTTTTAAAAGGCAAAATGCAGGGTGATGTATTTGAATGCTCCGATATTTTATTAAAATGCCCCAGCAAGTACAAGGATGATAAAAAGCAACTCGAAAAAACGATTGTAGCAACGAAGTAAGCAATTTTATAATTTTTTGTTGAGTGAATGTATTGCTATCGGCTTTGTTCAAATAACTATTGTTTCCAATTTTCAATAAATTTTTTGTGGTTCATTGTAATGTTTGAGCCCTATGTATAAAACCAACGATTAATTATGGAATTTGAAGGAGAGCACTTATGGATAGGTCAAGTAGGTCATATTTTTGTCTTAATAGCTTTTACAGCTTCCTTACTCAGTACCATTGCTTTTTTTACGGCAGGTAGAAAATTGGATGCCATCGAAAAGATATCCTGGTTAAGGTTTGCTAGAATTAGTTTTATTACCCAGTCTGTAGCGGTGTTCGTAGTTTTTTCTTCCATTTTTTACATTTGTTCCCATCATTATATTGAATATCTTTTCGGGTACAAGCATACTTCCAAGGAATTGGAGTTTAAATATCTTTTTGCCTCGATTTGGGAAGACCAGAGTGGTAGTTTTTTATTATGGAGTATTTGGCATAGTGTGATAGGTTTATTTCTGATTCGTAAAAGCAAGCAGTGGGAAGCACCTGTAATGACGGTGGTGAGTTTGGCGCAACTTTTTTTGGCCATGATGATCATGGGGGTTTATATTTTTGGCACCAAAATCGGTAACAGTCCTTTTGTACTGACTAGAGATGAAATCAATGGACCTATTTTTGCAATGCCCAACTACCTAAGTATGATTAAAGATGGTGTGGGTTTAAATGTTTTATTGCGTAATTATTGGATGGTAATTCATCCCCCAGTATTATTTCTTGGCTTTGCTTCTACAATTGTTCCCTTTGCTTATGCGTATGCAGGTCTCCAGTCAAAAAAATATGGAGATTGGATACAACCAGTTTTACCCTGGGCATTATTTACCGCTTGTGTATTGGGCGTTGGTATTATGATGGGCGGCAAATGGGCCTATGAATCTCTATCATTTGGCGGTTACTGGGCCTGGGATCCAGTAGAAAATGCTTCTTTGGTTCCTTGGATGATTTTAGTTGCCGGTTTACATACCATGGTTATTTATAAGGCTACCGGGCACTCGTTAAGGGCTAGCTATCTTTTTTCCATTCTTACTTTTGTATTTATTCTATACTCTACTTTTTTAACAAGAACGGGCATATTGGGTGATACTTCAGTGCATGCATTTGCTGAATCCGGACGCCCAATGTTTAACTTGATCCGTATTTTCTTTTTTTCTTTTACCCTTCCTGCATTGTTATATTTTTTCTACCATTTTAATAAAATTCCCGCAGAAAAAAAGGAAGAAAATACCAGCTCACGTGAATTTTGGATGTTTATAGGGTCGTTGGTTTTCTTTTTATCCGCCATGTTTATTATCGCTAAAACATCTACTCCTGTTATCAATGCAATTTTTGGTTCCAAATTGGCTCCGCCAGAAGACATTGAATTTTCTTACAATAAAGTAATGGTCTTGGTGGCTATTATTATTGGATTATTAAGTGCCATCACCCAATATTTGAAATACAAAAACACAGCTACTAGCTTCTTTATAAAAAAAATTGCCTTCCCTACCCTTGTTGCAGCAATGATTACGGCCTTGTTGGTCATCTTTTATCCGATTACGTATTATAAGCAAGGTGCTGGATTTTTAGGGGCTGTTTATGTAGCTCTTTTTTCTACGATTTATTCTGTTGTGGCCAATGCAACTTATATCTGGTCTGGTTTACATGGTAAATTAAAATCAGCCGGCGCCTCATTTTCTCACCTTGGTTTTGCCTTGATGATTGTCGGTATATTGATATCGTCAGGAAATAAAAAAGTGATAAGTGAAGAGAAATTTAAGGATTTTCAAATACAAATGGGGGTTGATCCGCTTACCAAAAAACAGGACAACCCTGCTGAAAATATCAATCTGATTCGCCAGGTATCCAAAAAAATGGGTCCCTATGATGTCACCTATATGCACGATAGCGTCGCAAAGGAAAAAGGCAGACGCTTTTATCATTTAGCTTTTGAAAGAAGAGATGAAATCACAAAAGAAGTAAAGGAGTCTTTTGTTTTGAGTCCGGATGTGTATCTGATGAAGGATAATAACATGAGTAGTAATCCGGATACAAAAAATTATTTGACTCATGATGTATTTACCTATATTTCTTATGCGCTCAATCCCGACTCCAATGAAGACACTGCCAGTTTCAAAATTAGTGAAATGGCCGAAGGGGATACCCTTTATTACTCCAAGGGGTATATGATTTTAAAGCAAGTGATAAAGAACCCCCTTTCCAATAAGTTCAACATTCCCATCAATGGCCCTGCAGTATTGGCAGAAATTACTATTACGTCACAGGATAGTAACACTTATCATGCAGCTCCAATGATTGTAATAGACAGTTTTGGCATTAACCAATTTGACGATACCGTATATGCGCAGAATCTTTTTGTGAAATTTGCAGGAGTAAGTTCCGACCAAACAAAAATGAAAATTGGTGTTAAGGAATCTAGTACAATGATTGATTTCGTAACACTAAAGGCTTATATTTTCCCCTATATCAACCTTGTTTGGTTAGGACTAATTATTATGGCCATTGGTCTTATGATGAGTATGATTCAAAGAGCCGGACTATCCAAATTAACCGGGGCAATGGTGATGGCATTTGCAGCGATGGCCTTGTTTTATATGTTTTTACTGGCTAATTAGTCCTTGTAAACTATCTTTTTTGGAGGTTATGATAGTATTAATATCAATTTATTATACTAGCCAGACCTGGATAGTACGTTCAAACGAAGCACAATTATTTATTAATTAACTCCAAACTGCCCAGGGTTTTTGTAATTTTGCGATTCAATGTATTGTATCATATCATATAAATTATGGGCTATTCTGCTTGTGGTTGCTTTTTTTACAGCTTGCAGTAGCGATTTATATGCTCAACAGCAAAATAGCAATGATACGATTGTTACGTATGCAATGATTTACAATGGAGATACGATTGAAGCTAAAACACTAGCTGATATACCCTTCTATTCAAGGTTAAACGAGGCTCAAATGAGTAATCGGGCTAAGTGGACTAGACTACGCAATGCCATTTATGTAACTTTCCCTTATGCAAAACGAGCTGGTTCAGTTATCAATGATATCAATACCCAACTGGTTACCATAGGTAGCGAGGAGAATCGGAAAATGTATATCAAATCCAGGGAAAAGGAACTAAGAAAAGAATTTACTGATCCCCTTACAAACCTATCCATTTACCAGGGAAAGGTGTTAATGAAATTAATTAACCGTGAAACCGGCAATACTTGTTACCAGTTAATTAAAGACTATAAAGGAGGATTTACTGCCAGGATTTATCAAACTGTCGCATTTTTCTTTACAACCAGTTTAAAACAGCCCTACGAAAAAAATGGAGATGACATTGAAATTGAAAAAATTGTGCAGGAAGTGGAAAGAATGTATGGACTAAGAGGATAGGTTAATTGATAACTGAAAACTGAAAACTGATAATTGAAAACTGATAATTGATAAGCCTTCCAAATTTAAATTACCACCCAATGAAATTAGATCTTCTTGTTTTTGCTGTTCACCCTGATGATGCGGAACTTTCTTGTGGTGGAATATTGCTGACTGAAAAATTAAATGGGAAAAAGACAGGTGTGGTGGATTTGACACAAGGTGAACTGGGTACTAGAGGAACGATTGAAACAAGAAGATTGGAAGCTGCAGCTGCAGCTAAAATTCTGCAGTTGGATTGCAGGGTTAATTTGCAGATGGCTGATGGTTTCTTTCAAAATGATGAAGCGCACCAGCGTATAGTAATTAGCGCCATTCGTACATACCAGCCAGAGATTATTTTTTGTAATGCCCCCTCCGATCGTCATCCTGATCATGGACGGAGTGCTCAATTGGTAGAAGATGCAGCTTTTTTATCCGGTTTAGTAAAAATCGAAACCAGTGATAATGGTAAATTGCAAGATCCTTGGCGGCCTAAATATGTATTTAATTATATTCAAGATAAATACCTATCACCTGATTTTGTAATTGACATTTCAGATGTGATGGAGCAAAAATTGGAAGCAATTAAAGCGTATGGAACCCAGTTTAATAGTCCAAGTCTAAACGAACCCCAGACATACATTTCCACACCTGATTTTTTGGATAGTGTAATTTACAGATCAAAAATGATGGGAAAAATGATTGGTGTAAAGTATGGAGAAGGATTTATTAGCTCAAAAATGATAGGTTTTAGCAATTTTGATGCATTTATTAAAAAAAATACTTAATTAT
>CANJDY010000065.1 GCA_947472635.1 Chitinophagaceae bacterium | reverse complement strand
ACACCTTATATGCCTGTGCTTGCAGGAAGAGTAGTTGAGTCGGTTGAGCAGTCGAATCGCTTTTTGTATGATTACCGTGCAACCATTGGAGATTGTGTTGCAACTTACCATTATCAATTATTGAGTGATTTGGCACATGAAAATGGATTGGGTATGCATCCCGAATCAGGAGGGCCGCATTCCGCTCCAGTGGACGCTTTGAAAGTGATGGCGATCAGTGATTTTCCACAGGGGGAATTTTGGGCCACTTCCAACACACACCGGGTAAAAGATGATCAACGACTTTTTGTAAAACAAAGTGCTTCAGTAGCGCATACCAATGGAAAAAAACTGGTTGCAGCAGAGGGGCCTACCTCTATTGGTCCTCAATGGGAGCGCTCTCCCAAAGATTTGAAAGCCAATATCGATCGAGTTTTTTGTTCCGGATTGAATAGAATTGTTTGGCACACTTTCACCTCTTCGCCCAAAGAATTTGGTTTGCCTGGCAATGAATATTTTGCCGGTACACACATGAATCCAAATGTAACTTGGTGGAAGCAAGCGGGGAATTTCATCAGCTATTTAAACAGGTGTTCTTATTTGCTTTCTCAAGGATTGTTTGTAGCGGATGTATTGTATTATTACGGGAGTGATGTACCGAATTTTGTTTTTCTAAAAGAGGAGGTGCCTGAGTTATCCTTTGGTTATGATTGGGATAAATGTTCAAAAGATGCCTTGATAAAAAGGGTTTCCACAAAGGATAAAAAAATTGTATTTCCTGACGGAATGAGTTATCGGTTATTGGTACTCCCATCAGAAACCACCATCGATTTGGAAGTGTTGCGTAAAGTAGAATTATTGGTAAAGCAAGGCATTACCCTCATTGCACCTCGCCCTTTAAGGGCAACCGGGTTAACGCAATATCCAGCAAGCGATCAGGAAATTACTTCGATTGCGACAAGTATGTGGGGACTAATCGATGGAAAAAAAATAACAGAAAATAATTATGGAAAGGGCAAAGTGATATGGGGGAGGGATATAAATGAGGTATTGAAGGAAATGAAAGTAGGTCCAGACTTTTCCTATTCTACTACAAAAGCTACTACAGGATTGGATTATATTCATCGAACCAGTGATGAAATGGATATTTATTTTGTAGCGAATCGTTTTGGACGAAAGCAAATTGATGACGTAGAATTCCGTTACAATACCTCTCTGCCAGATCGATATGAACAAGTTGATTGTAAGTTTAGGGTTACAGGAATGGTGCCAGCATTGTGGGATCCTATTTCAGGCATCACAACCGAAGTGGTAACTTATCGCGAAGAAAATGGACAAACCATTGTGCCCATTAGTTTGGAGCCGGAAGGATCTCGGTTTGTTATTTTCAAAAAATCAACAAACACAAATCATATTACACAAATCAAAAAAGAGGGAATAACCATCTTTCCCAACAACCCACTAAAAAATACAGATCAACCATTGATTGAAATTGGTAAAATGAATGGAGAAACCATCGCCACCATCTATGAACCGGGGAAATATCAATTAGGTTGGTCTTCAGGCAAAACCACTACCGCCAGTCTTTTAAAGCAAACTCCTTCAGAAGAAATTTCCGGAAAATGGACTGTGCATTTTGATACCCTTTGGGGAGGTCCGCAAACAATGCAGGTGGATACACTAAAATCCTGGACCGATTTTGAAAATAATGGGGTCAAATATTATTCTGGTACAGCGCTGTATAAAAAAGAATTTAGCGCTACTGATTTGCAGTTAAAGGGCAATAAGGTAGTACTAGATTTGGGTAATGTGTTAGAAATGGCCGCTATCAAGATTAACGGAAACGAGCTGCCTGTAAAGTGGAATGCACCTTTCCAATTTGACATCACCCATTTTATTCGACAAGGCATTAATCAACTCGAAGTATCGGTGGTTAATTTGTGGCCTAATAGATTAATTGGTGACAGTAAGCTCCCGGTAGAAAAACGCCTTACCAAAACCAATGTGTTGAAATATGAAGCCGCCGATTCAGAAAAACTACTGCGACCATCAGGATTATTAGGCCCGGTTAAAATCATATTTTTAAAATCCGATAAAATAGTAGCTCAGTAATACTCCTTTTTTTATTGTATTCAGCATGACTTTTTTATAGAGATAGTCAGTTGCTATAATGCGGAGTGCTTGATAGTCGTTTCTATTACTTGCTATTTTTATTATCTTTTTTACTTATTCGTACATTCCTAGCTAAATGGTTCAAAGATAGATTTGCTGGGTTGCGAAAACCATTTTGGACCTTCTGTTGTCATGTACACGCAATCCTCTAGCCGTACGCCGAATTCTCCAATAATGGAAATATTAGGTTCAATACTAAAACACATTCCCGGTTCCAACAATTGTTTGTTTCCTTTTACCATATTGCCCCATTCATGACCATCCATTCCAATACCATGACCTGTGCGATGGGGCAGTCCAGGCAATTTATACCCTGGCCCAAAACCTGCATCGGTTATTACTTTACGTGCCGCTGCATCCACTGCTTCGCAAGGACTTCCAATTTTTGCTGCAGCAAAGCCTGCTGCCTGTGCCTCCTTCTCAAGAGACCAGATTTCTTGCTGCCGCTTGGTAGGTTCGGCTCCAAAAACAATCGTTCGTGTAATATCTGAATTATATTCCTCCACGGTGCATCCGCAATCTATTAATACAATGTCTCCCTTTTTAAGTTGCTGCGCTTGTTTGCTTCCATGCGGAAAGGCGGAAGCTTTATCAAATAGGCATAATGCAAAATCAGCATTTCCACCCAATTCGTTTTGTGCATGCATGATCATAGAAGAGAGCTCTTGCTTTGACATGCCTTCTTTTAGCTTGCCTGCACTGTACTTGATTGCAGCAATAGTAATGTCGTTTGCCTTTTGCATCAGTTTAATTTCTGCTGCAGATTTAATGATGCGACAAGAAATTGTAACCGGGTTGCCGCTTACATAGTTTAGATGTGGAGCTTCTTTTTGTATTCCATTAGCAATGAAGAAACGGGTGGTTTCTTCTATAGCCACATCTCCGGAAACGATACCGGCGTCTTTCAATACATTTGAAATAACTCGGAAGGGGCTTTCATCTTCCTGCCAAGTATATACATCTTTTCCAATGCTAATCTGTTGCCGAAGGCGCGGTTCTTCAAAAGCAGGGCACACATATTTCACTTCACCATTAGCAAGGATAATGGCTACCAGCGTTCTTTCGCTAGCCCCCCAGCTGATACCAGTAAAGTAATTCAATCCGGTGCCTGCTTCTAATACCAATGCTTCCATTTTGTGTTCGGAAAGCAGGCGTTTTGCCTTTGCGATTCTAGCTTCCCTTTCCGAAACCGAAATAGCTACCACATCACCTGTAATTGTTTTTAGTTTGCTGGCAGCGTTGGTAGTTTCTTTTTGATGGTCTGCACTAAAGGAGTTGCACCCAGTTGCCACACTGGTTGCAACTGCTAAACTCGTGAGGCTGATAAAATCTCTTCTTTTTATTGTCATAAAAATAAATTGTTAGGTGAAGTGGGCAAGGCTCTAATTATTGAATACGGGGTATTGGCTATTGATAGTATGGTCCGAATTTATTGATAAGTCTGATCAATCAGTATCACTAATTCCTTTTACAACTTTTAGATTTTTGGATTTAACAATTTCCTGAATGATTGCTGAAACTCAAATTACTGATAAATTTTGTTACCAACTGTTATTATTCAATTTCTATTATTGGTTCCTTTTCTAAATAACCAAGTGATTGTAGAAACTTATCAGCTTCAAAAACTGTTTTTTTATAATATTCAAAATTTTTATAATTGAAGAATCCGTGGACTTGTCCTTCATATAAGTGAAGATCACATCTGCTTTTAACATTCTCCATTACTTTTTTATAATATGTAGCAGTTTCTACTGGTATTAGATTATCATTTGTTCCCAAAAATATAATGGTGGGTGGTGTTCCATTTTTGATATTGTGAAGTGGAGAAAAATTCTTGTAAGCATCACCAATTCTATCATATCCATAGCCACCCGGTCCATTGTCTATTACTGGATTAAAAAGTACCAAGGCATTTGGAATGCAGCTTACTGAGAGGTTATCTGTATTCTCATTATAATTATCTATTAATGCCGTAGCTGCAGCCAGCTGACCTCCGGCAGAACCACCAGCTGCAACAATTTTGGATGTATCAATATGATATTTGTCTGCATGTTGTCTTATATACCGAATAGCTGATTTTGCATCTTTTAAAGACTCAAATGGTGTTGTTTGCTGTCTTTTTTTTACTCTGTAATCAACAAGGATACAAATCACACCTCTTTTCAAAAAATACTTGGCCTGTGGCTCAAATTGACTGATAGTGCCGTCATTCCAGCCACCTCCAAAATAGAAAACAATCACAGGGTGTTTTTTTGCTGTATCGATTGTTGTAGGAAAGTGGATTTCCATGAATAATCTCGTAGTGTCAATCTGCTTGTAGAGGACTTTATTTTGAGCGTAGCCAAATGAGTATGCTAATAATGAAATCAATAATAAAGTAACCATGTGTTTTAACTGCATCTTATTTTGTTTTTAGTAGATGTCAACTTGTACATAGGTATGACCGAATCAGCCATAGCCATCGATCTGGTTTTGTATAGCTGATAAATGTTAGTGTTTATTTATTTTCCAATCTAGTACTTATTTACTACAATCATTAGAAGGACTCTTCATTGGCTTAATTCTCGTTCTGCCATGCTTGCACCGTTTCCCAGGCAATGCGTTGTAAAAAGTTGGCTTCTTCATGGGATACACCTACCGGGTAATATGCCAGTCCTTCTGGATTTTCTCCAAACACGGTAGCGTATAGTACGCATACTGCCAAGTAAGTACCCTGGATACTTTCATGTTCTTTATCCGGACCAAGCATTGCTAAGCCTGGTCGGCTTTTTAATGCGTTCTGAAAAGCAATGCCTACTGGAGCTACCGGCAAGTGTAGTTTTTTACCAAGCGATCTATGTGCTTCTACAATCTGATCCAAGGTCACCCAGTTTAGTCGCTCATATGGCCAGGCCATGAACAGTACCGCCTTGCTCCCTGCTGCTATAATTTCCTGGTTAAACAACTGGGCATAGGTAAAAAATGGCTCTACGCTATGCGCTGTTAGTTCAGGAATATCCTCTTGTAAAATGACTATATCAAATTTTCCGGAACGAATGCTGTCATGTACCCATGCCAGCTCATGAAGAATTTTGAGGGTGGCACCTCCTTGGGTTGCTTTGTACGACTCGATTTTTTTTGTAGGGATGGCCGCCGATGCAAGCCATTTCATATGCTGCTCTATACCGCCGTTGCGGTAGGTGAAACTATTTCCTACAAATAACAATTTGGCAGGCGATTTTACTGCCTGGGCTGATACCTGAACAGTTAAACAGCCGAAAATAAAAATGGTGAGCAGAAGCCTTTGCAAGTATAATTTTTGAACTCGGTGAATTGTAGATTTCATTGGAATTGGTTGATGTACATTTTATTTTAAAATTAAATATAAATAATTTTAGTGGACATATTTCCTTATTGTATCAAAAGATAAAATTAACCTAGCCGTAACATTGGCGTAAACATTTGTTTACATTGGTTCATTTATTTTACATTTTACATATGCACAACAATCTTTTGCTGTATGGGAAATATTCAATATTTATTTCAAAAAATTGCTGCCGCCATATTTATAACCTTATTTTCAGCGCTTTACCAAGCGTTTAAAATTTACAAAATCCGTTAATGGATAAAGTAAAAAAAAGGAAGTTAGACATATTGGTACTTTCTGATGTTCATCTGGGCACCTATGGTTGCCATGCCAACGAGCTACTTCATTACCTCAAAACAGTTAAGCCTAAAATAGTAATCCTTAATGGTGATATTATTGATATATGGCAGTTTAGCAAAAGGTACTGGCCCAAAGCACATATGAAGGTTATCAAGCAAATTTTGCACTGGATGAGCAAAGGAGTTAAGATCTATTATATCACCGGCAACCACGATGAAATGCTTCGAAAGTTTGTTGGGTTTAAAATGGGATCCTTGCAAATCGTCAACAAAGTCATATTACAATTGGATAATGGCAAAAAGGCCTGGTTTTTTCATGGGGATGTATTTGATGTAACCATGCAACACAGTAAGTGGCTGGCGAAAATGGGGGCAATGGGCTACGACACTTTAATTCTTATCAACCGCCTAGTCAATTTTATTTCGGAAAAAATATTTAAAAAAGGGAAGCTGTCACTGTCAAAAAAAATAAAGAATAGTGTAAAAAGCGCAGTAAAATTCATTAATAGTTTTGAGCAAACTGCTGCAGATATTGCAATTGTTAATGAGTATGATTTTGTAGTTTGTGGTCACATTCATCAGCCTGAAATGAGGGAGATCAGTAACCAATATGGTAAAACAATGTACCTGAATAGTGGGGATTGGGTTGAGAATTTAACCTCTTTAGAATATGTAAATAACGAATGGAGTATTTATCGTTTTAATGAAATGGATATGAAAGACAAGACACTTTCTGTTTCAGAAAAAGATGAACTTAACGATACCCAGTTGTTCGAAAACTTAGTAGAAGAATTCAATTCAATGCGGTCAACATGAAAATACTATACGCCATTCAGGGAACTGGTAACGGGCATTTAAGCAGGGCAAGGGATATTATTCCAATACTACAGCAAAAGGGGGACTTGGATATTTTAGTAAGTGGAATTCAGGCTGATGTAGTATTACCTTATCCGGTAAAATATACCTTTAAGGGGCTTAGTTTTATTTTTGGTAAAAATGGCGGCATTGACCTAATTGCCACGTACAAAAAAAGTAACCTCCAACAGCTTTTTAAAGAAATAAAAAGCCTTCCGGTGGAAGAGTATGATTTGGTAATAAACGATTTTGAGCCGGTGAGCGCCTGGGCTTGTAAGATGAAGCGCAAGGCCTGTATCGGACTGAGTCACCAAGCTGCGGTGATGAATAAGAAATCTCCCAAGCCCAAAAAGAAAGATCCCGTTGGAAAAGCCGTGTTGCATAATTATGCACCGGTGACGGATGCCTATGGCTTTCATTTTGACAATTTCGATACCCCTATTTTCACCCCTGTAATACGTGACCAAATACGCAATGCCATTGCTGAAACTCAAAAACATTATACAGTTTATTTGCCTGCGTATAGCGATGAGAAAATTATAAAGGTATTGTCAGCATTAAAAAATATTCAGTGGGAAGTATTCAGCAAACATTCTAAAAAAGAGTATAAAGAAAAAAATATCCATATTCGCCCCATCAATAACGATGATTTTGTAGAGAGTTTGATAAATTGTACGGGGATTTTATGCGGCGCAGGTTTTGAAACACCTGCCGAGGCTTTGTATTTGAAAAAGAAACTGTTGGTGATTCCCATGAAAGGCCAGTATGAGCAGCAATGCAATGCGGCGGCTTTAAAAAAAATGGGTGTGCCGGTGATAAAAAGTTTAAAGCAAAAGCATATTTCAATTATCAGTGACTGGGTAGATTCGGATCAATTAATACCTGTGGATTATCCTAATGTTACTGAAAAAATAATCGATATGGTTTTAAAAAAACATGGGTTTGAAGAGGTTAGCAAAAAAACGATACTGGGAGATGCCATTCACTCTGTGAAAGTTTTGAAAAATAAAAGTTTGGGAAAAATATTACACCAACTTTCAGAATAAATTGGCTGATGATTACCAAAAAAGACTTCGGAGAAAATTTTAATTGGGGAGTGTCTACTGCTGCTTACCAAATAGAAGGAGCGCATGATTCAGATGGGAAGGGTGCTTCAATATGGGATACTTTTACTCAAAAAAAGCAGCATATTGTACTAGGTGAAAACGGTAAGGTAGCTTGTAATTTTTATGAAAAATTTGCTGAGGATATTGCGCTTATCCGGCAATTGAATATTCCCATTTATCGGTTTTCGATTTCCTGGACTCGTATTTTACCGGATGGTTTGGGTAATCTAAATCAAAAGGGGCTTGATTTTTACAACCAATTAATCGATTGTTGCTTGGCTGCGGGGGTAATTCCTTGGGTAACTTTGTATCACTGGGACTTGCCAGAGGCATTGCAGCAGAAGGGAGGCTGGGTTAATCGATCGATTGTACAGTGGTTCAGTTATTTTGTTGAATGCTGTATTAAAAATTTTGGCGACCGAGTTAAGCACTGGATGGTATTAAATGAGCCAATGGTATTTACTGGTGCTGGTTATTTTTTAGGGGTTCATGCTCCCGGGAAAAAAGGACTGAGTAATTTTTTAGCTGCTGCGCACCATGCAACCTTATGCCAGGCCGAGGGTGGTAGATTGATTCGTTCCCTATGCCCAGCATCCAAAATTGGCACTACCTTTTCTTATTCCCATGTTGAGCCCTATAGGCCAGCACTTGCGAGAGATATTCGGGCCACTGCTAAGGTGGATGTATTGCTCAACAGAATGTTCATCGAGCCATTACTAGGAATGGGGTATCCTACAAAAGATCTTTCAATCCTGAACAGAATAGAGCGCTTCATGAAGTCTGGTGATGATGCAAACCTTGCATTCGAGATGGATTTCATTGGACTTCAAAATTATACAAGGGAATTGGTGAAATATTCTCCGCTGGTCCCTTTTGTTAATGCGAAAATAATTAAGGCCAGTAAAAGAAAGGTGAAGCATACCCAAATGGATTGGGAAGTATACCCTCCAAGTATTTATAAAGCCTTGCATCGGTTTAATAGCTACCCCGCCATAAAAGAAATTATTGTTACAGAAAACGGGGCTGCTTTTAAGGATAAGTTACTGGGTGGAAAGGTAGAAGATCCGGATAGGGTTAATTATCTTAAAGATCATATAGAACAGGTATTACTGGCTAAAAAGGAGGGGGTAAAGGTGAACGGATATTTTATTTGGACGCTGATGGATAATTTTGAGTGGGCAGAAGGATTTTCTCCCAAATTTGGGTTGGTGCACATCGATTTTAAAACCCAGCAAAGAATTGTGAAAAGTTCAGGAAAATGGTATGCCCAATTTTTGAAAAATGAGTTGGTTACACCATAGTAATCAATGCTTTACCGAGATGACATCTTTTTTTTGGGGAGATGTCATCTCCCAAAAAAAGATGTCATCTCGGTAAGTTGTGGTTGGCTTTATTAAATAAGTGCCACCAAAGTTTGGTGGCACTTATTATTCATTGATTACCGAGTAGCGGCGTGATCATTTCTATAATGTTCCAATAATTCATCGCCACCAAAATCATGTTTTAAATCACGAAGTACAGAGTGGATATGATTGGCATTGTTTTGTGTATTGTCGTATTCAATTAAAATAGTTGGTCCCTGAATTCGGTAATAGGCACCATTGCCAATTTCAGGCTTTGTATTTCCAGCCCATGCAAACCAAAGCTTGTCAAGTCCGGCCTGTTGAATTTCTTTCAACATCTTTTCTGCAAATAAGGTAGTAAAGCGATGAACGTATGCACTAACTAATTGTAAAAGGAGTGCTTGTTGACGCTTATTTAATTCGCTGTATTTTATACCTGCTGGATCTCCCAACATCGCATTCCTTTTATCAAAACTAAGGATGTCTTTGTATGCCACGGTATCAATGATTGTTTGTTGTAATTGAGTATTGGAAAGTGAATGCAGTAAGGCAAAACCTCTGTCTGTTTCATCCTTCAAAACCTGGGTGCCTTTTTTGGGGCCACTGAGTACAATGGCTGGGTTGCTCCCCAAAAAGCCGGGTGTTCCGGAGCGGAGGGTTTTTTTGTCAAAAGAAAAATTAAAAGAAATATGATGTCCCTCAAAGCGCCATCCCCAAATCGTTTTGGCCGAAGGAATACCGAAAATAGAAATATGGTAATTGCCTGGATCACGGAAATGGTCATCCGGTTTTCTTTTTTCTAAATCAATCAATACCTGCTCCAGTTGCATAATCTCCTTGGTTTTGTGGAAAGCAGCTTCACTCAAACAGGTTTTTAATAAATCAAAAGCAGCTTGTTTTTGTTCCGTATTCATTGCATTAAAGGTGATGCCTTTTCTTTCGTAGGGTACAAAATGAAAATTGTATCGCTCCTCTCCTTCAAAAGGAAAAAGGGTGGCTACTCTTTGTGAATCATTGAGCATACCAACAAATTGGTTGGCTTTTTCTATTGCACCCTGCCCATGGGTATTGCCGGTAAAGAAAATAATAAGGGCAGTTAATAAAATAATTGGTCTCATAATTTTTTTTCAGCTTTGATTGAAGTATGAATGTAATCAATAATTAAAGATAATTGAGTTATATAAAGAATTGTTGTGCAAAAATGCTGTGGACCGCAGACAATAAAATATCAGTACATTTGAAAAACGGATGAGTACAGGTATAAAAACACTTATAATCTCCGCTTTGCTTAAAATCTGATGAATGAATGAACCAATTATTATTTTAGCCGCCGGTATACTGATTGTGGTGGGTGGGATCATCGGCTTAAAATTACATCCCTTTTTAGCCTTGCTATTTGGAGCGATAGTGGTAGCTGCTTTAACCCCCTCCATCGCAATAGAACATTTTGCGTTGACGAAGGGCTTTACACCAGAATTGGCCAAGGCATTGGGTAAAAAGAGTATCGGCGAACGGGTGGCCACTGAATTTGGAAATACCTGTGCCAAGATCGGCATCCTGATTGCGATGGCTGCCATCATTGGAAAGTGTATGCTTGAATCGGGGGCAGCAGAAAAAATTATCCGATCGCTATTAAAATTTACGGGAATCGACAAGGCACCTATTGCCTT
>CANJDY010000064.1 GCA_947472635.1 Chitinophagaceae bacterium | reverse complement strand
CTTCCTTTTTTTATCATTTTTACAACAACGCTTGTTTCGTATGCTCAAAATAATAGTGTGGCCGAGTTTGGCAACATCGCCTCCGGGTCTATCAATTTTAAGAAGCAGCCCATAAGGGATGAAAAAGCAAATTCGAAACCTAACATCGTAATCATTTTAATCGATGATATGGGCTACGCAGATCCTTCCTGTTTTGGTAATAGGGTGGTTAAAACTCCCAATATAGATGCCCTTGCACAGCAAGGAATAAAGTTTACCAATTTCTATGTAAACTCACCAATCTGTTCGCCATCAAGAGTTGCATTCAATACCGGTTGTTATCCAATGCGATTTAAGATTCATTCATATTTAGATGGCTCACAAGAAAATAAAAGACGGGCAATGGCGAATTACCTCGATCCGGGTGCCCCGTTTTTAGCCCGGGTACTTAAAGAAAACGGTTATGCCACCGGACAGTTTGGAAAATGGCATATGGGAGGAGGGCGCGATGCAGGCGATGTTCCTTTTCCTTCTGACTACGGGTTCGACAAATCACTGGTTAGTTTCGAAGGAATCGGCGACAGGGTACTATTTACAAAAGGTGGTGGTAGCAAGCAGAGCGCAGAATTGGGAAGGGGTAATATTATCTGGGCAGAAAAACACAAATCAACCGGTATTTATGTGGATAGTGCGCTGGCATTTATTGAACGAATCCCCTCCAAACCGTTTTATATAAATTTATGTCCAAATGATGTGCATGATCCGCATTGGCCTTCGGACGAATTGTTGTCGAAATTTAAATCTGCCTCCAATAATCCTTTTGAACAGCGCTTCTTTGCGGTTTTATCCGAGTTGGATTTTCAAATCGGGCGATTCATAAAAGGTCTCAATAGAATGGGGCTTTTAGAGAATACTGTTATCGTATTTACAAGCGATAACGGTCCAATCGACAGTCCCAATTACTATAATCGGGAAAGTTATCCCGAAGGATATAAAGGCGATTTATACCCTCCGGGTTTTACAGGCAATTTTTATGGCAGAAAATGGAGCCTTTACGAAGGTGGAATACGGATGCCATTTATTATAAGTTGGCCTGGTAAGATCCCTGAAAATAAAACTGACAGTATTACTGTTTTGGCAGCTATGGATTTGTTCCCATCAATTTGCAGTATGCTTGATATTGAATATCCTAAAGATATTGATGGAACAGATAAAAGTGTTGCACTTTTGGGAAATCCACTTGAAGTAAAACAACCAATTATGTGGGAATATTCAAGTAATCCGGGTGGTTCAATTCAACCCGGAAAGAAGGAGCATATTTCTCCAAATCTTGCAATACGAGAAGGAGACTGGAAATTGTTGATTAACACAGATTCAACAGATGTGATGTTATTCAATTTAAAAAACGATCCGGGAGAAACAAATAATTTAGTAAAAAAGAAATCCAAAAAAGCTCAAAATATGGCTGCTGAAGTGCTGGCATGGAGAAGATCAATGCCTGTGGAAATTCCTCAATGATTTAGTTCGAGGATAAATTTTTATAATTTTTAAAACTCCAAAAATGGAGTCATTTTATGAAGTAATAGCAAGATCGAAAGTATGAAGCATAATAAAATAAAATACGATGCCATCATCATCGGTGGCGGACACAACGGATTAGTGGCTGCAAGCTATCTTGCCAAGGCGGGTAAACGCGTAATCCTTCTCGAGTCCAATAAGGAACTTGGAGGCGCCACTACCAGCGTAAAATCTTTTCCCGAATATGATGCTCAACTTTCACGGTATTCCTATTTGGTATCGCTGTTGCCCGATCAAATTGTGGCTGACTTAGGTATTAATTTTACAACAATTGGTCGCCCGATTGCCTCTTATACTCCTTATGAGCGAGGGGGAAGAGATGATGGACTTTTCATTTCATCGGAGTGGGATGAGCAGACTGCTAATAGCTTTCGTAAGCTTACAGGGTCGGATAAGGAAGGGAAAGCTTGGTGTGAGTTTTACAGTGCTATTGCTTTACTAGCAAAGCGTATCGCACCTTCCATGCTCCAGCCGCTCAAAACTGCAGCGGATCTCAAATCCGAAATGGGACTCCCCGAGGTATGGCGCCACCTGATGGAAGTTCCAATTGGTGAAGTCATTCGCAATCGATTTAGTGATGATCTTGTGCAAGGCGTGGTTTTGACGGATGCATTAATCGGAACATTTGCGTCGGCTAATAATATGCAGGCCAATCGATGTTTTTTATATCACCTAATCGGAAATGGCAATGGAAAGTGGCGTGTGCCCCAGGGTGGAATGGGTACTTTGGTGAAAGAGCTTCATCGCATCGCCATTTCACTAGGTGTAGACATACAACTGCAATCCAAGGTTATAGCACTAGAAAGCGGAGCGATGGGCATTCGTGTTGAAACGGAATCTGGAGACATATACACTGCTAAGGATCTGCTCTTTGCCGCCGCGCCTCAGCATTTAGCGCGATTGCGCGGGAGCGCTGTACCGGAATCTTTGGAGGGAGCACAGATGAAAATAAATATGCTATTATCTCGCCTGCCTCGCCTTAAGTCAAATATGGACCCTCGGCTAGCCTTTGCCGGTACATTCCATGTCAATCAAAGCTACTCTCAATTGGAACTTGCATACGCTACTGCGCTTAATGGAGAAATGCCGCAGCTCCTGCCTTTGGAGATGTACTGTCATACACTTTCCGATCCATCGATTTTGTCTGCAGAGTTGAACGAGAAAGGTTTTCATACGCTAACCCTTTTTGGTTTGCATACGCCCGCAAAGCTTTTTGATGCCAATCCGGAACTTGCCAAGGCGTTAGCCAAAGAGCGTGCCATCGCTAGTCTGAATCAATACTTGCTTGATCCTATTGAATCCGTTTTGGCTCCCTGCAACAATGGTTCCCTAGCAATTGAAGTAAAATCACCGCTCGATCTTGAACAGGAAATTTCGCTACCGCGTGGAAATATATTTCATCGCGACTTGGATTTTCCTTTCCTTGATCGTGATGGTGAAAGGAGCAGCCACCAACTTTGGGGTGCGGAAACTGATGATCCGCATATTTATCTTGCAGGCGCAGGAGCACGTCGCGGCGGTGGGGTTAGCGGCATCGCCGGTCATAATGCTGCGATGGCCTTACTTTCGAAGGACTTAAAATATACTCCCTAATTTTTTTCTGAATTTGGCAAATGGCCGAAGCACAGTTTTTCTTTCAAAGCAATAAGCAAAACAACAAACATTGGTTTTGAAGACCTTCGTATTGGCAATCCTCGTATGGGGGCATTAATTGATGTATTGTCTGTTCAAGAAGAGCCAAATTAAAAATTGCCTGCAAAATAATTGTTAAGTCTTTTCTGCAAACTTGCTAAATAGTTATGGGGTATACCAGTAACTGCGCTAAATGAGGAGAATTGATTAGATTCAAATGGTATTATGTTAAAATAGTATCAATTTAAGTACCAATATTGGTTGATTTCATTATTTATTAACAGCAATTTACATTACACATTATTTGAAAAAGTAAACTAAATCTGCTGTATGAAAAAAATATTCAGTATTGTAATAGCATTCGCTATTTCAGGATATTCATTCCTAAGTGCACAAACGATAACCGGCACTGTTCGGAATATTGAAGGACCGCTTGAATCTATAAATATAAAAGTCAAAGGAAAGTCAGAAGGGACCATGACGGATAAAGATGGTCATTATTCTATAAATGCTACCCCAAAAGGCAGTTTGGTTTTTTCTTTTGTTGGGATGAAAACACAGGAGGTTGCAATTTCGGGCCGTTCAGTTGTTAACGTAACTATGGAAACCGAAACGCTCGGTTTAAATGAAGTTGTTGTAACTGCCCTTGGAATTACAAGAGCAAAAAAAGCACTAGGTTATTCAACCCAGGATATTTCAGGAGAGTCGATCAAGAAATCTGCTGAACCAAATCTTATTAATGCACTTGCTGGTAAAGCGGCGGGCGTGTATATTAATAATTCAAATGGGGCAGTTGGAGCATCTTCACGCATTACCATCAGGGGAAACAATTCTTTAAGGTTAGACAATCAACCACTATTTGTAGTTGATGGAATACCCGTTGGGAATTCTCAAGTTTCTGTAAATGCAAGTCAAACATCCGTTGACTATGGTAATGCAGCCGCTGATATAAATCCTTCTGATATTGAAACATTAACAGTTCTTAAAGGGGCAAATGCTGCAGCACTTTATGGTTCAAGGGGAGCCAATGGCGTTATTCTTATTACAACCAAAACGGGTTCTAAAAAAGGTTTTACTATTACTGCTGAATCAACAACTACATTTGGAAGCCCGCTAATTTTACCAACCTATCAAAATCAATTTGGTCAGGGAAATGCGCAAATGTATTGGTACAAAGATGGTAATAATGGTGGAAAATATGATGGGGTTGATGAAAGCTGGGGTCCAAGGCTAGATTATATTGTTAAGGCAGAAGACCTGGTGGCGGGTGGGGAACTCTTTTGGACGATTGCTGCAGGAATCCCTCAAACTGTAGGACAAACCCTGGTACTTCCACAGTTTAATAGCCCCATTGATGCCGCTGGAAAAAGGACAGCTACTCCCTGGATCTCTCATCCCAACAATATTAAAAGCTATTTTGTAACAGGTATTACTTCAGTTAATAATGTTGCAATCAGTAATAGCGGCTCTTGGGGAAATATGAGATTATCAATAACCAATTCAAATCAAAAAGGTACCGTTCCAAATACCGATCAGAAAAAGAGTACTATTAATTTTTCAGGATTATCGAATATTACCAAAAGGTTTACGGTGGATTTTAAAGGATCTTTTATGAATGTCCATAGTGATAACTTAACTGGTACAGGTTATTCGCAGAATAATCCTATGATGCAGAGCATTTGGACAGGAAGACAGGTTGATTGGGAATGGGAAAAAGAACACTATCAAAACCCCGATGGCACCCAAATCAGTTGGATAGGCAATTGGCATGACAATCCCTATTGGGAAGCCAATATGAACCATAATCCAATGACAAGAAATAGATTTATGGGGTCTACCATTTTAAAATACAAACTCACCAATTGGTTAGATGTTCAGGGAAGAGTTGGGACAGATTTATCAAGCGAAGATGATGAAATTAGAGCGGCATATTACGGAAACGGGGCTCTCGCTAAGGAAGGATACTGGAATTCAACGAATATCTTCCGCCAGGAAGTGAATGCTGACATTTTATTTTCAGGCAAGAAGAAAATTTCTAATGATTTTTCAGTTTCTGGAAATATAGGTGCTAACATCATGAATCTTAAAGGAAAAAACAGAGGTATTGTTGTAGCAAAATTAGTAGTGCCGGGCATCTATTCGATTGCTAATTCAAAAGAGCCTTCTATTCCAAGTTATTCCATTTCAGAAAAAGAAATACAAAGTACATTTGCAGCTTTTTCTTTTGATTATAAAGGACAGTTATTTGTTGACTTAACCGGTAGAAACGATTGGTCTTCTACACTGCCTTCAAAGAATAATTCCTATTTCTATCCATCTGCTACAGGTAGTTGGATATTTTCTCAAAACTTACATTTGAATGAAAAATATTTGAGTTATGGAAAACTGCGGATGGGATGGGCACAAGTAGGTAATGATGCCAATTCATATATGCTTGACCGGACATATACGTATTCTCTGCCTTTTGGCTCCAATCCATCATATAGTCAGAGCAATGTACTTCCACCGTTGGATTTGAAAAATGAACTTATCACTTCTATAGAATTAGGGGCAGAATTGAAATTTCTTAAAAACCGAATTGGCATTGATGTTACGTTGTATAAATCCAATACCCGAAACCAAATTCTGAATATAACTACCAGTTCCGCATCTGGTGATAACCAGCAAACAATAAATGCCGGTGATGTTGAAAATAAAGGAATTGAAGTAATCCTTACTGGAACTCCTATAAAAACAAATGATTTTTCATGGAACGTTACTGTGAATTGGAGCAGCAACAAAAATAAAATCATTGCACTTGCCGGAGATCTTAAATCTTATCAATTGAGTAATACATTTGCTCCACTAACGATTGTGGCGCCTGTAGGGGGGGCTTATGGAACTATGATGGGGAGGGGATTTGTGTATGACAAGAACGGAAACAAGATTGTTGGGGCCAATGGAATTCCTTTACAAACCGCTGGAGTAGTGCCGATAGGAAATATCATGCCTGAATGGTTTGGTGGGATAATGAATTCAGTAAGTTATAAGGCGATTTCTTTAGGTTTCCTAATTGATGGAAGAATGGGAGGTAAAATATTTTCAAGATCTAACTGGAATGCATGGCAAACTGGTGCATTTATCGAAACGGTAGCCTTAAACCAAAAAGGTATTGGAATGCGTGAACCTGTATCAAAAGGTGGGGGAGTTTTATATGAAGGAGTATTTGCTGATGGCAGAAAAAACGATGTTTATATAGATGCTTTTACCAACACTTATAACGCTTTTGCTAGAGGGGAAAGATGGTTGTATAAATCTGATTTTATAAAACTACGGGAAATAAACCTATCTTATTCTTTACCATCAAAAATTGTCAGCAAGCTTAAATTAAAAGCAGCAGATGTATCCTTGTTTGGACGAAATCTTGCAATTCTGTATAAACAGATTCCTAATATTGATCCGGAAGCGTCTAGCAATAGTTCAGATCTCACTTCACAGGGTACTGAATTTGCGCCAATTCCTACTTCAAGAAATATAGGATTCAGCATCAAACTTTCTTTTTGATACACCGAGTAAAATGAATTAAACGTAAACTTAAAAAGTAAAAAAATGGAAAAAAATATAATCAAAATTTGTTTCCCGCTCATGCTTGCTCTCACAGCCAGCAATTGCACAAAGGATTTTCCTGCATTAAATGTAAATCCCAATCAGGTTACTAATGTGCCATACAAAGCGCTCTTGACTAATTCAATTAATAGTGTTTCCCGTGCATATTATACCAATATTTACTGTGATAATTGGGCAAGATACCGGGCAAGAACTGTTTATGCTCAGAATGACCAATATTCGTTGGATGGAAGTTTAACGAATTTCGATGCCTATTCAGGGCATATTAAGGATTTGAAACTTGCTATGCAAAAGGCCCAGGCAGCAAACGATTTAAATACAGTAGCTGTTACAAAAATACTCACTGCATATGCTTATCAAAATTTAACCGATTTGTATGGTGATATCCCCTATTCCGAAGCGTTGAGGAATACAGATAATCCGACAATTGTGTACCCTAAATATGACTCCCAAAAAAGCATTTACCTGAGCTTGATTGACAAACTCAAAGAAGCCAATTCAATGATTAATGTGACCACCAGCATTGGTACTGCAGATATTCTTTTTGGTGGAAATATGTTAAAGTGGAAAAAATTTGCTAGTTCTTTATTGCTGAGAATCTACATGAGAATATCGCTGGTGGAGCCTGCTATTGCAAAACTAGGAATTGAACAAATTGTTGCAGACCCTACCAACTTCCCACTAATCTCTTCTAATACCGATAACGCCTATATGAACTGGATTGTGGGTGATGCTAATTATAGGAGCCCTCAATGGATGAATCCGATAAATTACTCAAAAAGTGAAATAGTTGTAGAAGCATCCGTGATCAACTTTCTTAATACAAGAAATGATCCAAGACTTCCTCTTTATGCTGAAAAATCTATTAACTCCCCTAATGTATACGCAGGTTTGCCACTTGGTACACTTGGGCAAACTTCACCGAATCTATCATTGGTAGGGATTGCTAAGTTTCAAAGTGAAAACACCCCTTCAAGATTAATCAGGTACTCCGAAATAATGTTTATCATTGCTGAAGCAGCATTAAACGGGTGGAGTGTAGGCACAACAGCTAAACTAGCCTATGAGGCTGCCATAACTGCTAGTATCACAGAATATGGTGGTTTACTAGGCAGCTATCTCACAAATCCGCTAGTTGATTTTGCGGGAGGTACTCCACAACGAGAACTTATTGGAGACCAAAAATGGATTGCCTTATACCCAGATGGAATACAAGGATGGGCTGAAGTACGCCGTACTGGTTATCCTGTAAAAGTTGCAACAACTGAGCCAGTAGGGAATTTCTTCCCTGGCAAGGGCGTAATCAAACGCTTTCCTTACCCATACATTGAAGCCATATCAAATCCAGTTAGTTTTAAAGCAGCTCTTGCGGCACAGCCAGGAATTACGGATGAAAAATTTGGTAAGGGAGTTTGGTGGGATCCGATGTAGATTTCCCAGCGTCTGAATAAATTTACTTTTATGGGGGCATTAATCAAGGGCTGTTCACTATTATATCGACCTGCAAAAAAAACATACTGATGGCAAAAAAAAACAAGATGCATATTTTCCGTTTTATTGTAACAATGGCTTTGTTTATTTGCATAAACCAGGCTTTTGGACAAAATAATAGCGGATCAACTAGTTTGCCCAATATCGTTTTTATACTTGCGGATGATATGGGGTATGGTGATGTAAGTTGCTATAACAAGGAATCAAAAATACAAACCCCCAATATTGATAAACTTGCTTCGGAAGGTATCATGTTTACAGATGCTCATAGCCCCGCTGCGATGTGTACCCCCACTCGGTATGGTTTGTTAACAGGCAGGTATTGCTGGAAAACAAGGGTAAAAAAGTGGGTGATTTTAGGATACGATGAAACACCGCTTATAGAAAAAGGGCAGTCAACTGTTGGCTCCCTTTTACAAAACAAAGGTTATTCAACAGCCTGTATAGGAAAATGGCATCTTGGATTAAATTGGCAAACCAAAAATGGATACGTAATCAAAGATGATAAAGATAACTGGAAAGACGACCCGACTGTCCTTATGGAAAATGAACGAAATATTGATTTCACTAAGTCGACTTCAGGAGGGCCAAATGAGCTAGGTTTTAATTATTCTTTTATAACATTGGGCTGTTCCACAAGCGATCCTCCTTATTGTTATATTGAAAACAACAAAACAGTTGGTATCCCTGATAAGCCAAGCCCACCAGAGTATTTTGGGTTGCCAGGATTTGCACCAGGTTTAACTGCTCCTGATTTTTCAATTAAAAACGTAGATTCTGTTTTTACTTACAAGGCAATTGATTTTATAGATAATCATTTGAAAGAATCAAAAGATAGCCCTTTCTTTCTTTACCTTGCTTTGTCTTCCCCTCACAATCCATTTATTCCTCCCGCTTTTGCCGAAGGAAAAAGTAATGCAGGACCTCGGGGCGACTTGGTAACCGTAGTAGACTGGAGCGTTGGGCTCATAAATGAAACAATTGAAAAATACGGGTTGAGTAAAAACACATTATTTATCGTTACAAGTGACAATGGCGCAATAAAAGGAGTTAATGGTCATAAGTCGGAAGCAAATTTCAGAGGCTACAAAACAGAAGCGCTAGAGGGTGGTCACCGTGTTCCTTTTATTGCACGATGGCCCGGAAAAATACAAAAAGGTTCTACAAGCATCGAACAGATAAGCCTAACAGATATGTTTGCAACATTTGCAACACTTACTTCAACAAAAATAAAACCTACTGAAGCTGAAGACAGTTATAATGTATTACCTTCTCTTTTTGGAAAAAAAGTAAGTCATTCCAAAGAGAATGTTAGAGTATATCATTCAGGAGCCGGTGTATTTGCAATAAGACAAGGTGATTGGAAACTCATCAGTGGCACAAAGAATTCAGCTATTGCGAAAAAAGAAAGTTCCATTTCAGATGCGCCTGACCAGCTATATAATCTTGCACTTGACCCCTATGAAAAAAATAATTTGCAAGAAAAAGAGCCTGAAAAAGTCGTACAGCTCAATGGCATGCTAGATGAATATATTGAAGGAAGAAGAAATGCAAAAAATGGATTGTAAGTAACTGTGAAATTTTTATATCGGAAATCAGTGAAAAGTAGTAAAATTCTTTAATAAGACCTTCAATAGTATGGTAAGTTTTACATTGGATAAATAGCCTATCAATCACTTCATTCTGCCCACCAAAGTATGCCTATAAAAAAAGAACGCTGATAGGCAATCTGCAGCCGTTGGGCTACTAGCACTTCAACACAAATTATTGCTAATCAAATCATTGAACAAGAAAATTTAAAGAAGCCATTTATTAGTAAGCTGAAATTCTTTCCAAAGATCGGGGAGTATCCTACTATTTACCCTATTGACCTGCAACTTTACTCAAAAAGCAAAGCCAAATGGACTCTTAAACATTAAAAAGGATTATTCAATACCCTTTCATTGACATTTACCCTTGCATTTATTCATAATAGCAATTGACCTTAGTTAATCTGTTACTTTATGAAAGTATTCTTAAAATTCAGCAAGAATCAATTAAAAACTGCAATGCCTTAGATTTTTCGTTTTTTTATTTTTACCTAAATTTTATTTTATGATGATATGGGAGGGAGTTATTCCCGCAATTACTACAAAGTTGACATCTACTCAAGAATTAGATCTCCCTTTGTTTAAACAAAACATTGAGGATCAAGTTTCAGCCGGGGTAAACGGTGTCGTTATTGCAGGCTCACTTGGTGAATCTAGCGTGTTAACTGATAACGAAAAGGAGTTATTAGTTAAAAGTGCTATTGAAGTAGCTGCCGGACGTATTCCAGTAATTTTTAATATTGCAGATGGAAGTACCCAAGGGGCTTTGAGTCAACTTAAGAATGTTGAAAAATGGGGAGTTCAGGGTTTGATGCTTTTGCCTCCAATGCGTTATAAATGTGATCATAGAGAAGCGGTTCATTGGTTTAAGACAATCGCCAATTCAACTGATTTGTCAATAATGGTGTATAATAATCCGATTGATTATAAGACCGAAATAACGTTGGAAATGTTTGATGAGCTGGCTGAT
>CANJDY010000063.1 GCA_947472635.1 Chitinophagaceae bacterium | reverse complement strand
TTGGAAATTTCCAATACTTCTCATCCTTTTTATACTGGTAAGAATGTATTGGTGGATACTGCAGGTCGTATTGATAAATTTAAAAAACGTTACGAAAAGAAAGCAGGTTAGTATTTGGTTACCCATTTGTACTTTTCGAGTCAATATCTTACTTCCCTTCGGTTTACCGGAGGGATTTTTATTTTAGATTATCTGAACCAAAAATAATTCTGCATTCGGAGATCGTTTTGATTTTATTCAATCTGTACCACAACAGTTTGATTATAATTTGATTAATTTTGACCAGTGAAAATAATTCTGGATGATACCAAAGTGAAGTTGGGGTTGTATCCTTTTACGGCTACTCGTCATGCGGCGGATATTCGGATCGGTATTTTAACCATTCGAGAAAAATGGGCTTATTGTTCTAGGTTTCAGGTTGACAGCGATAGTGCCGCCTATTTTTCGGATGTTTCCGCCGATGGAAATGATGATACTGCTATTTTTGCTGCAAATATCATTCCCACCAAAGAATGGCTAGATAGTTTAGCAAGCCCTGTTGCGATGCCTAGTAATCAGTCGGCTACTTTTGAGGATGCCGATTCAGTTAAAGTGCTGGATTATCCTTGGCAAATTTTCCAATTTAATGATTGGGCACTGCGCAAAGATTTTGAAATGATTACAGCAAGTAGGGTTTCGCAACCCCTTTCTGCCACTAACAGGGTGGTAGGCAGTGGGGATATTTTTTTAGAACCAGGGGCAATCGTTGAACATGCCATTTTGAACGCCTCTACGGGGCCTATTTATATCGGAAAAAATGCTACGATGATGGAGGGCTGTATGATTCGGGGCCCCTTTGCCTTGTGCGAAGGAGCCGTTCTCAAAATGGGTACAAAGGTGTATGGGGCTACTACTATTGGACCTTTTTGTATCGCAGCCGGAGAAATAAAAAATGCTGTTTTATTTGACCATAGCAATAAAGCACATGATGGTTACTTGGGGGACAGTGTAATCGGATCTTGGTGCAATTTGGGAGCTGGAACCACCAACTCTAACCTTAAAAATACTGCCGGAGTTGTAAAAGTATGGTTCAATGGAACGAATGACTATTTTCCGGTAGGGGAAAAATGTGGCGTTTTAATGGGGGATTATAGTAGAACTGCCATCAATACGTCTTTGAATACAGGTACAGTCATTGGAGTTTGTTGCCATATTTTTGGGGCCAACTTTCCAGCGAAGTTTGTAGACAATTTTACCTGGGGAAATGATAGGTATATTTTTGAAAAGGTTTTGGAGGATATCGGCAACTGGAAAAAATTGAAGGGTGCAAAGGTGACAGAGGAAGAAAAAACAATCATACAACAACTTTATTCGCAACTATAAAATACAAAAAATGAGAAAACAAATCGCCGCAGCTAATTGGAAAATGAACCTGAGTATCCAGCAGGCAGAAACTTTGATAACCGATTTATTGGCAAGTCCAATTGAATTAACAGAATACCAGGAGGCAGTTTTTGGAGTTCCATTTCCCTATTTAATCAATATCAATCAAAAGATTGCAGGAAAAAAACATTTCTCGTTGGCAGCTCAAAACTGCTCCAATAAGGTTTCAGGTGCTTATACCGGAGAAGTTAGTGTTGAAATGTTGAAAAGCATCGGAGTGCCCTATGTCATCATCGGCCATAGTGAACGCCGGGAATATTTTAATGAAACGAATGCCTTATTAGCCGAAAAATTGTCAATTTGTTTTGAATATGGCTTACAGCCTATATTTTGTTGCGGCGAGGCCTTACAAATCCGCGAAGCGGGTACTCAAAATAGTTATGTTGAAAACCAGTTGAAGGAAAGCCTATTTCATTTAACTGCGGAGCGGATGACCGGCTTTGTAATCGCATATGAGCCAATTTGGGCCATTGGTACAGGAAAAACGGCTACTAGTGAGCAAGCCCAGGAAATGCATGCCCATATCCGAAATGTGTTGGCTGCTCAATATGGCAACGAAGTAGCGAATAGTATTTCTATTTTATATGGAGGAAGTGTGAAAGCTTCGAATGCAAAAGAAATCTTTGGCCAACCGGATGTAGATGGAGGATTGGTAGGCGGTGCCTCGTTGGTAGCAGCCGAGTTCTCGGCTATTATCAATAGTTTACAATAATAAGCTAAAAGGTAAACGAATTACATCAAATCCATGGCCTTTGCAAAAAAAGTGACATTAAAGGGAAGTACCATCGAACAGTAGCCACCGCCAACTTTATAAACAACCACTGATGCAACTAAAGATCCAAAAAATAGAATCCAATATAGGCCGGTAGATTTTTTTGTAGTTTCCATTGTAAAATTAATTTTGGCAAAAGTAGGGCAAATCCTACAAATTTATAAATGTGGTAGGCAATATTTTAAATTTAGGTGGTTAAAAGGTCCATTTTTTAAAATACTGCTTACCTTTTTCATATTTAACAGAATTATTTATTGTGTATTTTTTACATTATGCAATAAAGTCTTTATATTGCCCTTTTATTAAGTTATTTTCCTAATGATAGTCAACTTTACAATTCGTTTTTCAACAAAATTTGGTCAGGCATTGTTTGTTTCTGGAAACCATATTGTATTGGGGAACAATGATTTTAATAAGGCCGTGCCACTACAATATCTCAACGAAGAATTTTGGCAGGGAACCATTGAAATCCCATCCAATGACTTCAGTATACCTGATTTACAATACCGTTACATCTTAGAAGATACAGATGGAATGCAGGTTGTGGAGTGGGGCAATGATCGGATAATTCAATTCGCCGAATTAAAAGCAGAAGAACTTATTCTGATTGACTACTGGAACCATGCGGGAGATATAGAAAATTCTTTTTTTACAAAAGCTTTTCAGGATGTCTTATTAAAATCTTCCAAAGCATCCACTTCCAAAGAGCGCCTTCCCAAAAAATACACGCATGAGTTTAGGGTAAAAGCGCCCACAGTGATTGAGGAGGAAGTAGTATGTATAGGGGGAACCGGAATTCAATTGGGAGATTGGAAAACGGACAACCTTCGACAACTTTCAAAACAAGGCTCCTGGTGGACCATCCGGATGGATTTTACTAACGAGGTTTTTCCAATATCCTATAAGTATGGGGTGTATAACACCAAAGAAAAAACATTCCGTGCTTTTGAATTGGGAAACAATCGAGTGTTAAGAGGAGATAATCAAAAATTGACTACCACCATTTTGCATGATGGATTTGCCCAGTTGGGCTTTCCAAAATGGAAGGGAGCAGGGGTGGCCATTCCAGTTTTTAGTTTACGAAGTGAAAATGGGTTGGGAACTGGAGAGTTTTCAGATATTACATTATTGGTTGATTGGGCAAAAAATAGTGGGTTCAAATTAATCCAATTATTGCCTATCAATGATACTACGGCTACTCATTCATTTCTTGATTCGTATCCGTATGCAGCCATTTCTACTTTTGCCTTGCATCCTTTGTACCTCAATCTTGAAAAGGTGGCAGGAAATAAAAAAAATGCGATCATTAAGTCCTTATACAAAAATAAAGCACAGCTAAATCAATCATCGGAAGTAGATTATAACCAGGTGATGAATCTGAAGTTTTCTGCGCTGAAGGAATTGTTTGCCGCTCAAAAACATGGGTTTTTAAGTGACAGTAATTATGTTGAATTTTTTGATTTAAATCGTCATTGGTTGGTTCCCTATGCAGTTTTTTGCTATTTAAGAGATAAATACGAAACAGCTGATTTTAGCCAATGGAAGTCCCATAGCACCTTCAATGATGCCGAAGTTCAGTTACTGGCTTCCTCTAGTCAAAAGCAGTATGAAAGTATTGCTATTCATTATTTTATCCAGTATCACCTTCATTTACAGTTAAAAGAAGTAACTGCTTATGCGCATAAAAATGGCATTGTTATCAAAGGGGATCTGCCCATCGGAATTTACAGATATGGCTGCGATGCGTGGATGGCTCCTGAACTGTATCATATGGATGTGCAGGCAGGGGCACCGCCGGATGATTTTGCTGTGAAGGGCCAAAACTGGGGATTTCCTACCTATAACTGGAAAAAAATGCAGGAAGACGATTTTGCCTGGTGGCGTAGGCGTTTTGAGCAGATGAGTGAATACTTTGATGCCTTTCGCATTGATCATATTCTTGGGTTTTTTCGAATTTGGAGTATCCCTTTACATGCAGTAGAAGGAATTATGGGGAAATTTGTTCCAGCCATACCAATTCACCTCAATGAGTTGTACCAACTGGGAATCTCATTTCAATACCAGCGGTATTGTAAACCCTATATTCCAGCCTATTTCGTCAGCGATAAATTTGGCGATCAGGCTGATTTTGTGAAAGCAAATTTTCTTGTTTGGGAATATGATAGTTTTAAATTATTACCCGAATTTGATACGCAACGGAAAGTGGAATATTATTTTCAGCAACTACCCCAAACTCCGGATAACCTTGTACTAAAGACAGGGTTGTTTGATTTGATTAGCAATGTTATATTTTTTGAAGAAGAAGGATCCCAGATTCAGCAGTTTCATTTCCGGATTCATGTAGACCAGACAAATTCTTTTCGAGATTTAGACGAATATTCGAAGCAGAAATTAAAGCAATTGTACATCAATTATTTTTTTCATCGCCAGGATGAATTTTGGAGAAAGGAAGCCATGTACAAATTGCCCAAATTGATGCGAAGTACCAATATGCTGATATGCGGCGAGGATTTGGGGATGGTGCCAACTTGTGTACCCGAGGTAATGCGGCAGCTGGGTATTCTCAGTTTAGAGATACAACGAATGCCCAAGCATTCTAATGAAGAATTTCTCCATCCCAAAGATGCCCCTTATTTGTCTGTTATTACTCCTTCCACACACGATATGAGTACCATTCGGGGATGGTGGGAAGAAAATCCTGAAAAAACGCAGCAATTTTATACTACTGTGTTGGGCCATAAAGGTACAGCTCCCTTTTATTGTGAGCCAGCTATTAATAAGGAGATGCTTATTCAACATCTTCAATCTCCCGCAATGTGGTGTGTTTTTCAGTTACAGGATGTACTGGGAATGGATGCAAATCTGAGACGAACTAATCCAAATGAAGAGCGAATTAATATACCGGCAGACCCTAAGCATTACTGGAATTACAGGATGCACCTAGGCTTTGAAGAGTTGATTCAAAACAAAGCGTTCATTGAGGAAGTACATGCCATCATTTTGGAAAGCGGTCGATAAATATGCCTCACTTTAATAGGATACCACACTAAGTGGTATTTTTTTTGCTCATTGCCTTCATTTTACTAGTAGCATTACTGATAGTGTAGGGGTTATGCCCACCCTAATTATGGAAGCTGCAATAGGTAACTCAAAATCCTATCCTTCAACATTTATCTCATTTCGATTTGCCAGGTAATGGTTCATAGGATATATTTTTTTCAACTCATAGGATTATCACTTTATTTTTTATACTTTATAAAAAAATAGTCATCTGCCAATTGGGTAGATTGGGGATTTCTCACTTTGTGTAAAATGGTAAATGGTGGTCGGCGATTACCAAACTAGTTGTTAATATTTTCAATATGAATTTTCCACTCAAAAAATATTTAAATAATACAATCATTTTGTTGGATTTGATTATTTTGAATTTAGTTTTCTTTTTGGTCTATTTTATTTTTAATGAAACTAAGCGATGGGTCTTTCCTGAAATTTACATAGAGTTTTGTTTGCTATTAAACGCATCCTGGTTTGTACTTACGTTTATTTCAAGAGCGTATTCGGGAGAGACATTTAATCGCTTTGAGTGGTTTATTAAAAGAACTGCCCAAGTGTATTTCTTGTGGATTATTGCGGCAATGTTTTATCTTTTCTTTTTCCGTAAATATCAGCTTTCAAGAGGCTTTATTTTTACCTCATTTATAGCTTTTGGATTTGGGCTATTATTGAATCGTTTTTTCTACCTTGGTATCCATATTTATTTAAAACAAAGTAACCGATTGCTCAATAAGGTAATCATCATTGGTTATAACAATACCGCTAAAAAACTAGCCAACTATTTTACCGAAGAGGGACTAAATATTCAGTTGGTGGGATTTACCGAAGAAAGTAGCAATGTAACGGAGTTGTCTTATTTTCCAATTTTGACTGAAATTAAAAACACTGTTGCCATCGCAAAAAAAATGGATGTTCACGAAATATTTTCAACTATCCCTCCTGAACAAAATCAATTTATTTATACAATCCTTCATGAGGCCGAAAGGGAATGTATCCGTTTTAAAGTGGTTCCGGATTTCACTTCCCTTATAAAAACCCCAGTTGTAATTGACTATATTCGGGATTTACCCATTCTTTCATTGCGCCGAGATCCTTTAGACAATATAGGTAATCAAATTAAAAAAAGGGTATTGGACCTAGCAGTAAGCTTTTTAGTAGTCATTTTCATTCTTTCGTGGTTGATTCCCTTGTTGGGGTTATTGATTATGCTGGAGTCAAAGGGTCCTGTTTTTTTCTCTCAACAACGTTCCGGAAAAAATAATAAAAAATTCAATTGCCTGAAGTTTAGAAGTATGCGCATCAATCAGGAAGCAGAAAGCAAACAGGCAACAAAATATGACCAGCGGATTACCCGAGTGGGCAAATTTTTAAGAAGAACCAGTCTGGATGAATTTCCTCAATTTATAAACGTGCTCAAAGGTGAAATGAGTCTGGTTGGTCCAAGGCCTCACATGGTAAAACACACTTCTGATTATTCAAAAATTGTAGACAATTTTATGATCCGGCAATTTTTAAAACCAGGTATCACGGGATGGGCGCAAATTAATGGTTTTAGGGGTCAGATTACCGACAATCAGCAACTAAAATCCAGGATTACGAGCGATTTATGGTATCTCGAAAATTGGACTATTTGGTTGGATATTCGGATTTTGTTTTTGACGGTCTATAAAATTGTCAAAGGTGATGAAAATGCATTTTAAGTGTCACGAAAGAAATAATTGATACAACTGAGTTTGCCTGATAAGTTGAAAGCCCTTTGCAAAAAAAAGCTCACCCAAAAAATTATGACCTCATTTTTTTAAAGGCATTCACTAATCCATTGGTGGATGAATCGTGAGAATCAATGGAGGCATCTGATTTAAGCTCAGGTAATATTTTGTTCGCTAATACTTTTCCCAGTTCAACACCCCATTGGTCAAAACTGTAGATATTCCAGATTACACCTTGAACAAAAATTTTGTGTTCATAAAAGGCGATGAGGTTACCCAAAGAAAAAGGTGTGATTTTAGCTAGCAGGAAAGAATTACTGGGGCGGTTTCCTTTAAAAACCCTGAAGGGGTTTTCATGGTGGGTGCCATTCATTAAAGCTTCCGTTTGTGCGAAAAAATTACTCATCAGTATCGGATGGTGTTCGCCCAAGGGATTGTGTGAAATAGCAGGTGCTATAAAATCGCAGGGGATGACTTGGGTTCCTTGGTGAAGCAATTGATAAAAAGCATGCTGTCCATTGGTGCCAGGTTCTCCCCAGATAATAGGCCCTGTTGTATAATTTACTTCCATTTCATTGCGGTCTACATATTTACCGTTGCTTTCCATATTGCCCTGTTGAAAATAGGCAGCAAAACGATGTAGGTATTGATCATAAGGCAAGATGGCCTCCGAACTAGTGCCATAAAAATTGGTATACCAAATTCCCAGCAAAGCCATTATTACAGGTATATTTTGCTCGAAAGAATTATTGGCGAAATGTAGATCTGCTTCCTGTGCTCCTTTCAACAGTTGTTCAAAATTACTGTAGCCAATCGTTAGGGCAATGGATAATCCAATCGCACTCCATAAACTGTATCTTCCACCTACCCAGTCCCAAAAAACAAACATATTTTCAGCTGCGATGCCAAAGGTAACTACAGCGGCCTCATTGGTACTAAGGGCAACAAAATGCCGTTGAATTTGCGATTCATCTTTGGCATGCTGTAAAAACCAAGCTCTTGCTGTGTGTGCATTGGTCATCGTTTCAAGTGTGGTAAAAGTTTTGGAGGCAATTAGGAAAATGGTCTCTTCAGCATTTACCCGCTTAAGGGTTTCGGCAATATGCGTACCATCCACATTGCTTACAAAATAAGTTTGTATCCCTTCCACCCAATAAGGCTTTAGCGCTTCGGTAACCATTACGGGACCAAGGTCACTGCCACCAATGCCGATATTGACAATGTATTTTATTTTTTTTCCGCTATATCCTTTCCATTCTCCCGAGTGGATTTTTCGGCAAAAAATTTCCATTTGTTGCAAAACAGCTTTCACATCAGGCATGATATCCTTGCCTTCAAATAAAACGGGGGTATTTGAAAAATTCCTTAAGGCAGTATGCAGAACAGCTCTTTTTTCGGAGACATTGATTTTTTCTCCGGCAAACATATCCTTGATTGCTTGAGGTAGCTGACAGTCTGATGCAAGCTGGCGTAATAGCTGCATCGTTTTTTCTGTAACGATATTTTTAGAAAAATCAAATAATAATTGGTCAGTTTGAATAGAAAAGGAACTAAACCTGTTTTGATCATCGGCAAACAGATTTTTCATATGCACGTTTTTCATTTCTTCAAAATGTGCTTGTAAAGCATTCCAGGCATTCGTAGTGGTGGGGTTAATTTTTGGAAACATACATTAGTTTGTATTGGGTTGAGAAGAAGAAATGTTTTATTAATCTTCGGATAATTTAAGGATTTAATTAAAGCGATTCAATGATCGAAATCAGCCGAGTTACCATTTCATTTGTTACATCCAAATGGGTTACCATCCTAAGTTGAGTAGCTGAAATTGCGATGGTAAGGATACCCAATGTAGCCAATTGCATTTCAAAGCTTTTTGCAGTAAAACGTCCTGTTACTTCAAAGATGAGAATATTGGTTTCTACCGGCATAACCTTTCCTACAAAATCTTTCTTGGACAATGCTGCTGCAATTTGTTTTGCATGCAGGTGATCTTGCTCCAGTCGACTGATATTATTCTCCAATGCATAGATCCCAGCGGCCGCTAAATAACCAGCTTGTCGCATACCGCCTCCAAAAACCTTTCGAATCCTTCTGGCTTTTTGGATGAAATTCTTTTTCCCCAGTAGCAAACTGCCCACTGGTGTACCTAGTCCTTTACTCAAGCAAATGGAAATACTATCAAAAACTTCACCATATTGCTCCGTTGTTTCGCTTTTGGCCACCAATGCATTCCATAACCTCGCCCCATCTAAATGGAGGGGAAGCTTATTTTGTGAACAGCATTCTCTTATTTTTATTATTTCTTTAAAATCGTAACAACTGCCACCGCCACGATTGGCTGTATTTTCTAGACTAACCAACCCTGTTGTTGCTTTATGAATATCGGGGGGATTGATTGCCTCTGTTATTTCATTGGCTGTGATTCTGCCCCTGTCGCCCTCTAGTGTTTTAACCTGGCAATTACTATTGAATGCAATTCCACCACCTTCGTAAATGTAGACATGGCTTAATTTATCGCAAATAACCTCCTCACCGGGTTGGGTATGGCATTTTATGGCAATTTGGTTTGTCATGGTGCCGCTGGGGCAAAACATAGCTGCTTCCATTTTAAATAGGCTTGCAGCCATTGATTCCAGTTGGTTTACGGAAGGATCTTCTCCAAAAACATCATCACCCACCTGGGCGGTGAACATTGCTTCTAGCATAGCAGCAGAAGGCTTGGTAAAAGTGTCGGAACGTAGATCAGTTGTCATATAGCAAATATACTATGAAAATGAATGTTGAAGGGGTGAAATTGGACTGGTTGGCCCTTGGTTATTATTTGATTGTGTTACTGATCCTTTCCAGCTCAATAATTTGGTTGCTAATGAAGCATTTTCGAATTTACAAAATAGGATGGATTGGGATTAAGTGAAAGAGTTGAAGCGTTTTTAGTTTTCGTTTGTTTTTTATTTTTGCCAACACTAAAAAATACCGTAATTTGCTAAAAATATTAGTAAATGACGAAATTGCATGAAATCAACCTTATTCAATCAGCGGAGGGGAGTCCCATCTTTCTACGGCATTTTCCAGGATACGTGCAGGCGGGATTTCCTTCACCCGCAGCGGATTATATGGAGGAGATCATCGACCTAGAACATCTTTTAAGGCCCAATCCCTTGTCTACCTTTATCGTGCGCAATATCGGCGATTCGATGATTGATGCCCATATTCTTCCCAACTCACTGCTCATCGTTGATAAGTCGGTGATCCCAACCAATAATAAAATAGTGGTGGCGGTAGTGAACGGGGAGTTTTTGCTTAAGTATTTTATTAAAAATAGCAGTGGAATACGTTTGTTGCCGGCCAATAAAAAGTATCCGCCTATCCCTATTACCGAGGGAATGGATTTCAGTATCTGGGGAACTGTCACCAAAATTATTCTTAATGCCTAAGCGATGATTGCACTGGTGGATTGTAATAATTTTTATGTCTCCTGCGAGCGGCTTTTTAATCCAATGCTCGAGGGAAAGCCGGTGATTGTGCTTTCTAATAATGATGGTTGTGCCGTAGCCCGAAGTGAGGAGGCAAAGGCCATTGGCATTAAAATGGGCGCCCCATTGTTTATGATCGAAGCGCTGGTTCGTGAGCACAAGGTAGCTGTATTCAGTTCCAACTATACGCTCTATGGCGATCTGAGTAGCCGTGTGATGGCCACACTGGCCAATTTTGCCCCCCAGTTGGAAGTATATTCAATTGATGAGGCTTTTTTGGATATGAACGATATGGAAATGTTGGACCTTTTAAAGATAGGTACTGCTATTCGCCAAAAGGTAAAACAGGATATTGGTATTCCGGTTTGTGTTGGTATTGCACCTACCAAGACATTGGCGAAAATGGCCAATCGATATGCAAAAAAAAAGTTGCGTGATACCGGTGTATTTTATGCCT
>CANJDY010000062.1 GCA_947472635.1 Chitinophagaceae bacterium | reverse complement strand
GGGGGGAACCTTTTTGGACGTAAAGGGCATAGCAATTAATGACCGCTTCAAAAGATATTCACTTCGCCCCAACCTTGAAATCAGGGCCACCCCCTGGTTGACCATTGGCTCCAGCACCCAATTTTCCATACAGAATAGGGATGGACTTCCAGTGGAATTTGCAGACACAAGAAATACAGCGGGGGGTGCCAATTTCTTCAATCCACTCACCAATCCTTATAATGCGGATGGCTCATTGGCTTTGTACGCCTATGCGGATTATACCCAGGCCAGAAACCCACTCGCCAACACACTGGTGAAAAACAAAGACAATTCCTACCGCATATTTTCGACCAACAATGTCAAAATTGATTTTCCTTTTGTAAAGGGCCTATCCTTTAAGTTGAATACTGGGTTTGAATTTGAAAACAACCAGCGAAAAACCTATTGGGCAAGAAACGTTGCCTTAGGGTACGAAGAAAATGGACATGCCACTAATTATTCTTCGGTAGGAAGAAATTTTACAGTCGAAAATATCCTTAATTATTCTAGGGAATTTGGGAAGCATTCGGTAAACCTGACGGCGCTTTACAGCAGCCAAAGTAATGATTTTGACCGGGACCAGTTGGAGGGCCAAGGCTTCCCCAATGATGTGTTGACAAATTATCAAATGAATTCGGCAACCCTTCTAACACCCTCCTCTACCAACTTCAAGCAGAACCTGCTTTCACAGATGGGTCGCTTGAATTACGGGTTTAACGGAAAGTATTTACTTACGTTAACGGCTAGACGAGACGGGTACTCGGGTTTTGGGAACAACAATAAATACGGGGTCTTTCCTTCTGCGGCGGTGGCATGGAATCTGCACAAGGAATCTTTCATGCAAAATATCCAGGCAATCAGCAACCTGAAAATAAGAGCTTCCTATGGGTTAAATGGAAACCAGGCGGTATCTTCTTACAGTTCTCTTGCAAAGCTTTCTAGCTTTCCCTATGTAACTGGCAGCGCTGTTTTGCCCGGATACGTACCTAGTAGTCTTGCCAACCAGGAATTGGGTTGGGAATCTACCCAATCTCTTTCATTGGGATTGGATTACGGCATATTCAACAATCGAATTCAGGGAACGGTGGATTATTATTCGTCCAATACCGAGGACCTGTTGTTGAACAGGATCATCTCTTCCGTTCAGGGGTTCACCAAAATTTTACAAAACATTGGCAAAACTGCCAATAAGGGAATTGAAATTGGCATTAGCTCCACCAATATAAAAACAAAGGATTTTAGTTGGACCAGCAGTATTAATTTTTCGCGTAATAAAAACAAGATCGTTGATCTGTATGGCGACGGAAAGGATGATGTGGCCAACAGTTGGTTCATCGGGCAGCCTATCAACGTAATTTATGGCTTGCAATACGATGGCGTCTTCAAGGATTTTAATGAAGTGAACCAATCTGTTCAAAAAACTGCTCAGCCAGGATGGGTAAGGATAAAAAATGTGAATGGCGACACCACAATCAATACAGCCACCGACCGGACGATCATTGGGCAAGAAGACCCTAAATTTATTTGGGGATTGACCAATACCATCAAGTACAAGGGTTTTAGCCTGATGATTTTTATACACGGCGTAAATGGAGTTACCAAACGCAACCCCTTTGAAGATGACAATGTGTTTACAGACACCAAAAGAAATACTACCAAGAAAGATTGGTGGTCTCCTGCGAACCCTACTGGAACCCACTTTGCCAATGATGCCAATGCAAACAAGTTGGGCGTAAATTTTTATGAGGTTGCCAGCTTTGCAAGATTGAAAGATGTTTCTCTGGCCTACGACTTACCCGCCGCTTTTCTCAATCGTTTGAAAATAAATTCATTCAAGCTTTACGCAACGGGAAGGAACCTGGCTACGATTACCCAATACGGGGGGCTAGATCCGGAATTAACTGACCAGTATGGATTGCCTTTACAAAAGGAATTTGTTGTGGGCCTAACGATTACTCTTTAAATTATTATTAAAAAAAGTTGCCATGAAGACATTAATAAAAATATCATTTTTTTCAATGCTGCTAATAACAGCTGCGGGGTGCAAAAAAAGTTTTTTAACAGAAACGCCTGTTGCGGTGATAGCGCCGGATAACCTCTATGTGAACAAGGCAGGTTTTGAAGCGGGGCTCTACGGATTGTATAGTATGTGGCGAGAAGAAAGAAAGGGCATCAATGGCTCCTCTAACGATATGGCCATTACCGCAGCAGTGGTAGGAGTGGACAATGCCTTCAGCCTTCGCCCCGCAGGTGGTGCGCCAGAGCAGGTTTTCAATGAATTTGGGGTTCAGTTAAATTCAAGTGACGCTTATATCAAAAGGGTGTGGGAATGGTTGTATAAAATAGTGAATGCCGCTAACACGATTATTGGACGCTCGGTTAATCCTTCCATCAATTGGACTGAAACGGAAAAAAAGCAGACCGTTGGGGAGGCTAGATTGATAAGAGCCTGGGCTTACCGGCACCTTACCTTCTTGTTTGGCAATGTTCCACTGAACCTTTCTGAATCAAAAGGTAGCACCATCCGAACAGACTGGGAAAGAACCCCAGTGGCAGAGGTAAGAAAGGCAATGGAAGAGGACCTTTTATTTGCAGAGGCTAGCATGAGCGATTTGCCCATTGTGGAAGGAAGAGCAAGCAGGGCGGTAGCCTCGCATTACCTGGCCGAACTTTACCTGACCATTGGTAATTATCAAAAGGCAAAAGAGAAAGCTTTGCTAGTAACACAAAACACCAACTACAGTTTAATGACCGCACGTTATGGCACCAATGCCAGTCAGCCTGGGTCCGCTTTCACGGATATGTTTTTAGACAAAAATTCGAATAGAAGCCAGGGAAATAAGGAAGCCCTCTGGGTGATTCAAAATGAATATTTATCTACCGGTGGCGATGCAAATATTATGAGAAGATGGTGGGTAAACAGGTACAATGAAATCAAAGTGGGTGGCAAGACACCCATCACCTACTCCATTGAAAATGGCGGTAGAGGCCTAGGTAGGTTTGCCATTACCAAATTTGCCCTTTCTCTTTACGGTCCTACTGATACAAGGGGCTCCAGTTTTTCATGGCGTTATTTCTATATTATGAATAACGCAGCTTCCTTGCCTACCGGCGTCAATATCAATACGGCGGCCACTTGTGCAGCTCCCGGCTACCAAACAGGTCCAACTGTTGGAAGATTGGGCATTGATTCGGTGAAACTCAGTATCAATTGCGATGAGCCAGCTCCCAATGCCACTACCGCCTCTAACTGGCCCTGTACCCGCAAATGGGATTGGGCACCGGCAGATCCGGCGGATGTCCAAAACTCCTCTAACTATAATGATGAAATTTATTTGAGATTGGCTGACACCTACCTATTACTCGCAGAGGCCCAATTTAGGCTTAGTGATCTTGCAGGGGCAGCAATCACCATTAATACTATCAGAGCCAGAGCCAATGCTACACCCATTACTTCAGCAGACGTTACGCTTGACTTTATTCTTGATGAGCGTTCAAGGGAACTAATCACCGAGGAGCACAGAAGGTATACGCTATTAAGAACCGGCACTTGGTTTACAAGAACGAAGTTGAACAATAAATATGCTGGCCTAAAAATTACACTTCGGGATACTATTTTACCTATCCCACAATCTGTGATTGACGCCAACTTAACCAAGCTGATGCCTCAAAACAAAGACTTTTAAATTTTAATGGAATCAGCACTTGTCTGCAGGAATGATGATCAATTCCGCAGACAAGTGCTGACTATATGGTGCCGGCTAACACAGACCAACGCAATTAAAGCCACAACATCTCTTGGTGAAAAGTTTCGAATATCTGTATTACCTGCCCTTGTTGAATTCGAAAACGATGTAGTAAATAAAAAGCTGAATAAAGACAAAAGCTATCTTTATTTTGTTGAATTTACATGCTCGATTTCAACCTGCTTTTATCGGGTATAAGTTAAGTCAATGATATGGTGAAAAGGGCGCCTTGTAGGGATGTTCCATTCAACTTGTTTTACTGCGCTAAACAATCTTTATTGAATAGCGGATTTGCTTGGAAATATCATTCGCTCATTGTTTGAAGCTGGCATACTTAGATTGGCATTACAATTGAAAACGAAGAGTGCAATTGGGTTGAAATCGACAATGCTCTTTTGGCAAGACCAATATTTTAATTAACCAAATTTCTACGATGGCCAAGCGACCTTTGTTTCTAATACTGCACCTGATTTTTTGTGCACAGATTTTTGGGCAAAGCCGCCTCTTCAAGGACTCCACGAATATATTCACAAAAATATGGAGCAGGGACAGTGCAAGAAAAATTCAATATGCTGACTGGAAAACTTTCCCATCTCATACAATTGAAATGCTGAATGGCTTTTTGCTAGCTAAAGATATCCAATTGAGCAAGTATGGAGGGTATAATTCGATTGCCCTGGCTTCAACAGGTTTTTTTAGGACGGAAAAAATTAGCGGTCGTTGGAATGTAGTTGATCCTGATGGACATCCTTTCCTTGTAACTGCCATCAATAGTTTTCGACGGGGAAAATCACCCAATAATGAACAGGCATTTGTACAAAAATTCGGATCTGTCCAAAAATGGATGTCTGAATCCATTTCAACATTTCAAAAACTGGGATTTAATACTGCGGGATCATGGTCTGAAACAGAACCTATTATTCAGTATAATAAAACATCCATCCATCCTTTCGCCTACACCACCCAATTGGGGCTGCTGGCAGGCTATGTTAGGGGGGCCGTCAAAAAAAATCCAGACAGAAAAAACTTTTCCACCCTCTCATTCATCCTCGATGAAGACTTTGTCGGTTACTGTGATCTGCAGGCAAAGAAATTGGAAGAAGGAAAAAACGACCCCAACTTATTAGGCCATTTTTCCGATAATGAATTACCCTTTCTTCAAACTGAGTTTAAAAATATTGTTTCTGTAGAAGATAAGTCTGACCTATGCTACCAGTCTGCATTGCGATGGATGAAAAGCAAAGGGGTAGACTCCACAACAATAACTAAGGATCAAAAAGAAGAGTTTATTGGTTGGCTTGCGGGTGTTTATTTTAAAACAGTGGCGACTTCAATCAAAAAATACGACCCCAATCATTTGTATATCGGAAGTCGCCTTCACTCTTCAGCAAAAAACAACGCTTATTTGTTTGCTGCAGCTAATCAATATGTTGATATTATTTCCATTAACTACTATGGCTTTTGGCAACCACAGCTAAGGCATATGGCCGACTGGTCGAGTTGGAGCGATAAGCCATTTTTTATTACTGAGTTTTACACAAAAGCACAGGATGCCGGCATGACGAATCAGTCTGGAGCAGGCTGGCTGGTGAAAACCCAATCGGATAGAGGCATGCATTACCAAAACTTCTGTTTGGAATTATTGCGTGCGAAAAACTGCGTAGGGTGGCATTGGTTCCGTTACCAGGATAATGACCCTACTGACGCATCAGCAGATCCCTCCAATAGCGACTCTAACAAAGGGATAGTCAACACGCTGTATGAGGTATATGAAAAACTGGCAGATAAAATGAAGCTACTAAACGAAAACAAATATTCCCTCACCGCTTTTTTTGACCTGCAGTAAATACTATAAATGAAATTTTTTCCAGCCATATTATTTTTTTCCTCTCTTTCTTCTTTTCAACCAATCAAAGCGCAGTCCAATATCTATCATGGGGGCTGGATCGATTTCAACAAGAATGGAAAGAAAGATGTATTTGAAGATAGTCGGCAACCTGTGGCAAAGCGAATTGATAATCTCCTTTCACAAATGACATTGGATGAAAAGACTGTTCAGTTGGCAACCTTGTATGGTTATGGCCGGGTGTTGAAAGACTCCTTGCCCAACAAGGATTGGAAGTCGAAAATTTGGAAAGATGGGATAGGAAATATAGATGAACATTTGAATAGTACTACCTTTCGTAAACAGACATTCAATGCCCTTTCATTTCCTTCCAGCCGTCATGCCGATGCCATCAATCAAACACAAAAATGGTTTATTGAGGAAACTCGTTTGGGCATACCAGTCGATTTTACCAATGAAGGGGTTCATGGGCTTGCCCATGACAGGGCCACTCCTTTGCCTGCTCCCATTGCGATGGGAAGCACCTGGGATAAAAGTCTGATTCATCAAGCCGGCCAGATTATCGGCCGAGAGGCGAAAGCCCTTGGCTATACCAATATCTATGTCCCTATACTCGACCTTGCCCGCGACCCACGTTGGGGAAGAGTGGTGGAGTGTTATGGGGAAGATCCATTTTTAGTCACAGAGCTCGGGAAACAACTGGTACTAGGTGTTCAAGGCGAAGGCGTGGGATCCACTTTAAAACATTTTGCCGTGTACAGCATGCCTAAGGGTGGAAGGGATGGTAATGCAAGAACTGATCCCCATGTGGCTCCCCGCGAATTGCATCAAATGTATCTTTATCCCTTTAGAAGGGTAATTCAGGAAACTCATCCAGTAGGGGTAATGAGCAGTTACAACGATTGGGATGGAGAACCTATTTCTGCCAGTTATTATTTTTTAACGCAGTTGCTGAGAAATGAATTTGGCTTTGATGGATATGTTGTTTCAGATAGCGAAGCGGTGGAATATATTTCATCCAAACATCATGTGGCGGGCGATTACAAAGAAGGTGTTCGCCAAGCAGTGGAGGCGGGATTAAATGTGCGTACCAATTTTGACATGCCTAATAAATACATTTTACCGCTAAGGGAATTGGTTGCCGAAAAAAAGGTATCCTTAAAAACGCTGGATGCAAGGGTGGCGGACGTTTTGAGGGTAAAATTCAAATTGGGATTGTTTGACCAACCCTATGTGACACCGCAAAGTGCGGACACAATCGTGAATAATGCGGCTGCCAGATTGTTTACAAAACAGGCATCGAGGGAAGTGCTGGTATTGCTGAAGAATCAAAACCAGCTGTTGCCGCTAGATAAAAAGGGGATAAAAAAAATGCTGGTAACAGGTCCCCTAGCAGCAGACACACTGCATTCCATGAGTCGCTATGGCCCCAATAATGTAAAGGTGATCTCGGTATTGCAGGGGCTTAGAGACTATATGGGCGATTTTGCTAAGGTGGAATATGCCAGGGGATGCAATACTATTGATACCAATTGGCCCGAGAGCGAACTATTTCCCGAGCCCTTGAGTGCAAAGGAACAGGAAGAAATCAAGGAAGCCGTTGACAAGGCTAGGCAAAGCGATGTAGTAGTTGCCGTGCTCGGGGAAGACGAAACTTTGGTGGGGGAAAGCAGAAGCAGAACTTCGCTTGATCTACCTGGAAGGCAATTACAATTATTGCAGGCTTTGTATCAAACCGGGAAACCCATTGTATTGGTATTAATTAATGGAAGACCACTTACCATCAACTGGGCCAATAAGTACATTCCCTCCATCCTGGAGGCATGGTTTCCGGGAGTTGACGGTGGGGCAGCAATAGCGGAAACCTTGTTTGGGGATTATAATCCCGGTGGAAAACTTCCGGTAACCTTTCCAAAATCAGTGGGCCAAATCGAATATAATTTCCCATTCAAACCTGCATCGCATGCCGGTCAGCCTGGCGATGGCCCTAATGGATTTGGAAAAACAAACGTATATGGTTCATTGTATCCTTTTGGATTTGGATTAAGTTATACGAACTTCGCCTACAGCAACTTATCGGTGACTCCTGAAAAACAACAGGCCCATGGCAATATTTCTATTTCAGTGGATGTTACCAACACCGGCAAATTCAACGGCGACGAGGTGGTACAGCTTTATCTAAAAGATGAAATTAGCAGTGTTACGGTTTATGATACACAACTGAGGGGCTTCGAAAGGATTGCATTAAATGTGGGGGAAACAAAAACGGTTCATTTTGTTTTGAGTCCGGACGATTTAAAGTTGCTGGATAAAAAAATGCGTTGGGTGGTGGAGCCGGGTGTTTTTGAAGTATTAATAGGTAGCTCCTCCGAAGACATTAAAGTAAAGAAACAATTTACCATCATAGAATAAACTAAAAAAATGGATCAGGGATCAGCAGAGAAATTTTCATTGAGCGGAAAAGTAATCATTGTAAGTGGTGGCACCGGCATCTTGGGAGGGGCTTTTGTGAAAGCAATCGCAGCAGCGGGTGCCAAGGTAGTCATCATCGGCCGAAACGAAAAGGTGGGAGATGCGAGGGCTGCAGAAATTAATAGCAGCGGCGGCACTGCCATTTTTATAGCAACCGATGTATTGTTGGAAGCTCAGCTAATTAGTGCCAGAGAAAAAACCATTGCTACTTATGGCAGAATCGACGGCCTAGTAAATGCTGCGGGTGGTAATATTCCCGAAGGCGTTTTACCTCCAGATAGGGATGTCTTTGACCTCAATATAGAAGGCGTTAAAAATGCGATGGGACTTAATCTTTGGGGTACCATCATACCTGTGCAGATATTTGGTCCCGAAATAGCAAAGTCTGGCAGTGGGAGTATTGTCAATATTTCTTCTGTAAGCACGCAGCGATCTGTTACCCGTGTATTGGGTTATAGCATGGGCAAAACGGCCATCGATTGCTACACGAAATGGTTTGCACTTGAAATGGCCAATCGCTATGGTGATACTATCCGAATGAACTCCATTATGCCTGGATTCTTTTTGACCGAGCAAAACAGAACCCTGTTAACCCTTCCAGATGGAACGCTTACGCCAAGGGGCAATGCAATTATAAGCCATACACCCTTCAAAAGGTTTGGCCATCCCGATGAGCTGACAGGAGCTTTAATATGGCTTTTAAGTGACGCTTCCAAGTTTGTAACGGGTTCTATCATCGGTGTAGATGGTGGTTTTACAATCAATAGCGGGGTTTAAATAATTTAAAAAATAGCATGGAAAAAATACAATTCCCCTCTTATGGAAGGGCAGCTTTTAGAATGGAGCAAACCATGCGTTGGTATGGACCGAATGACCCGGTGTCTTTAGCAGATATTAAACAATCAGGTTGTACAGGTATCGTTTCTGCTTTGCACCATATACCGAACGGTTCGGTATGGACGATGGATGAAATCAATCAGCGGAAAGCAATCATCGAAAGCGCTGGCATGACTTGGAGCGTTGTGGAAAGTGTGCCAGTACATGAGTCAATCAAAACACAATCCGAAGGTTTCGAGTTGTACATTCAAAACTATCAGCAAAGCATTCGTAACCTTTCCTCCTGTGGGATAAAAAATGTTACCTATAATTTTATGCCGATACTTGATTGGACAAGAACCGATTTAAGTTATGCGGTGGAAGATGGTTCTAGGGCATTGCGTTTTGAGATGGCGGCTTTTGTGGCTTTTGATCTTTTTATTTTGCAACGTGCGAATGCAGCTAATGACTATGATGCGGCAACCATTGCGAGGGCTACGCAGCGATGGGAAGTAATGAATGAAGCAGACAAATTATTATTGCAGCGAAACATTATTGCCGGCCTTCCGGGAAGTGAAGAGAGTTTCACAATTCAACAATTTCAGAAAGCCCTTGATGCTTACAAGGGTATTGATAGAAACAAATTACAGCAGCACTTGATTTATTTTTTGCAACAAATCATTCCTGTTGCAGAAGTAGCTGGTGTAGTAATGTCCATTCATCCCGATGATCCGCCTTTCTCTGTTTTGGGGCTACCAAGGGTGGTGAGCAATGCATCGGATATTCAAACATTGATCCATGCGGTACCTTCTTTGCACAACGGTTTGTGCTTTTGTACTGGCTCTTATGGTGTCATTGCCAGCAATGACTTACCCGAAATGGTAAAAATGTTTGGTGACCGGATTCATTTCATTCATCTTAGAAGTACTCGAAGAAATGCGCTAGGCGATTTTCATGAAGACAATCACTTGGAGGGAGATGTAGATATGTATGCTGTTATAAAGGAATTGGTGAAAGTGATGCTGCAAAGAAAATGTTCCATTCCGGTGCGGCCCGACCATGGCCACCAGATGCTGGATGACCTAAATAAAAAAACCAATCCAGGATATTCTGCCATTGGAAGACTGAGGGGCTTGGCGGAGATTCGCGGAGTGGAGCTAGGGGTAATAAGAAGTTTATTGGAAAATTAATTACAAAATAAGCTTGCCCGATCATTCGTGATTGTACCGACAAAGAATAAACTAGCGGATTGCTTGTGATGATAACTTAACAAACATATTTTGTTAACGCTTGCAAATTTTAATTGTACATACCATTTTGATAATTACTATTTCTATTCACATGGTTATAAATAAATAAAAATTTTGAAATGATTCAATTGTTTCAACAGGCAAAAATGCATTCTAATAATAGGGCTATAATTTCTAAGGGGAAATCGTACAACTATGGCCAACTGCTTTCGGAATCTCAGCAGTTTGCATCCCTGTTATTATCCAACGAGGAAGACCTTTACGAATCAAGAATAGGGTTTATGGTTGAACCGGGTTTTGATTTTGTAAAAGTACAATGGGCAATTTGGCAGGCAGGCGGTATAGCAGTGCCACTATGCCTTACCCATCCCTTGCCCTCCTTACAGTATTCTATTGAAGATGCACAAGTGTCTATATTGGTGGTATCGGCACAGTATGAAAGCATGCTGCGAGAATTGGCTGTTCAAAAAAAAATCCGTTTGATTGTGTTGGGATTAGAGGGGCAGGTTGCTATCAAAGCAATGCCCTCCATTGACCCAGGCAGGAGAGCAATGATTTTGTTTACTAGTGGTACCACCAATCAGCCAAAAGGAGTGGTAACTACGCATGATAACCTGGAGGCGCAGATTTCTACCTTGGTAAATGCCTGGGAGTGGAATGAGCAGGATCATACCCTTTGCGTATTACCGTTGCACCATGTGCATGGGGTAGTTAATGTCATCTCTTGTTCGCTATGGAT
>CANJDY010000061.1 GCA_947472635.1 Chitinophagaceae bacterium | reverse complement strand
GTTTATGATGCAAAATACCTGGTACACCGTAATATCACCCGAAAGTTGCAGCAGTATCTTATGGCGCAATTGGGACAATAAAGAAAAAGCAGCGGATCAACTGCGTTTAACCGGTGACGATATGCTGCAATTCGGTTTAGTAGATGGTGTTATTCCAGAACCCTTTGGAGGGGCCCACTGGGATTATGATGAAGCCGCAGATATTCTCAAAAAATTCCTACTCCCAGTTATTGCAGAATTAAAAAAAATCAATCCCGAACAACGCTGTGAGCAACGAATTGAGAAATTTGGTAAAATGGGCTTCTGGGACGAATTGCCTGAAAGCGGGCAAAAAGAACCTTCGATTCAGGCTTAAAGCTACTCAAAGAGAAATGACCGGTTGGCTATTTCTACTGACAACATCGGATGCAATTTGACAACTATTGTAGGGTTGGAAAATGAATATCCCCTATACATATTTATTAACATCCCTGTATAAGCCAATAGCTTATCAAAGGAGCAACTTATCTTTGAATAAACAATACGGTTATGTTAAAAGTTGGTGTTTTTGGTGTTGGCCACTTGGGAAAGATTCATTTAAATAACTGGAAAGAAATTGAGGGGGTACAACTGGTTGGTTTTTTTGATCCGGCACAAGAAAACTCAAAAGAAGTTATTGAAAAATACCAACTCCCCCAATTTGAAGATGCTGAACAACTAATGGATGCCTGCGACATTGTAGACATTGTAGCTCCTACCACCGAACACTTTGAGATAAGTAAAGCCGCCATCACCAAGGGTAAACACGTTTTTGTTGAAAAACCTTTGGCCAATACCATGGACGAGGCAAGGGAATTACTAAAGCTTGCCAGAGAAGCCAATATTAAATTTCAGGTAGGCCATGTTGAAAGATTTAATCCCGCTTTTTTAGCCTTAAAAAGCTATACCATCAACCCGATGTTTATCGAAGTACACCGCCTAGCCCAATTTAACCCTCGAGGCACCGATGTAAGCGTTATACTTGACCTGATGATACACGATATTGACATTGTCCTTCATTTGGTAAATAGCAATGTCAAATACATCTCGGCCAATGGCGTGGCAGTAATGAGCGATACGCCCGATATAGCCAACGTTCGCATTGAATTTGATAATGGCTGTGTTGCCAATCTTACCAGCAGTCGCATATCAATGAAAAAAATGCGTAAAATGCGATTGTTTCAAAAAGACGCCTACATTGGCATAGATTTTTTAGAAAAGAAAACAGAGGTTATTAAACTCAATACACCTGAAGATAAACATGTATTTACTTTTGACATAGAAACCAACAATGGCAAAAAAACAATCGCCATAGCCAACCCTGCTGTAGAATCAGGTAATGCAATCAAAATGGAATTGGAAGCCTTTGTAAATGCGATCAACCAAGGTACCGACACGCCTGTGACCATACTGGATGGATTTAGGGCGATGGATGTAGCACACCAAATTTTAGAAAAAATCAGCCACCAGCAAGCAATGTAACTGGCAATCCTGGGAATATTTTACGGTTGATTAGTTGGATTAATAATCCCTTCCGCCAATAATAAATCAACCGGTTGGGTAATTTTAATATTTTGCTCCTCCCCTTCAATCAAATGCACCTTCAATCCAAAAGCCTCCACTACGGTTGCTTCATCTGTAAACTTGTCTTTATAATCGATTGTAAAGGCTGGTAATAATATTTTACTGTGAAAAGCCTGGGGTGTCTGCACCAGCTTTACCCTATTGCGTTCAATGGCTTCGTTGCCCTCTTCATTCACCATACGAACACTGTCTTTAGAATGGGTAACCGGTATAGCTGATCCAAATTCTTCCGCAGCAAGATAACATCGATGAATAAGATCAGTAGAAAGCAAACACCTCACCCCATCGTGCACAAATACAATACTCTCTTCGCTGATTAACTGAAGTCCACTTTGTACGGAGTGAAACCGCGTTCTACCGCCGACCGTAATTTTTATCCGCTCATAATCAAAGAATGCATCGATGATTTCCTGTCCGGCTGCAATATAATCTTCGGGCAATACCAATATAATCTGCAGATCAGCATACGATTTTAAAAAAGTATCGAGGGTATAGTAAAGTATTGGCTTACCATTTAAAAGTAAAAATTGCTTGGGCAAATTTGCCTTCATCCTGCTGCCGCTACCTCCGGCAACGATTACTGCATATTTTTTCATTACTGCAAATTTATAATTATTCGGGTAAAGTAAATAAATACAATTAGCAGATTTTTTTACCCCTTTCTGAAACCTAGTAAACTCCAAATTATTTACGCTTGGTTACGATAGCCAACCAGATAAAGTACCAGTAAGGATATTTACCACTTTCGGTAAAATCAGGCTGATACAATTCAGTCCTAAAGGAAAAGGTGTATTTGCGGTAAAAACTATAATTTTACATATGCCAATTAGAAAAAAAAGAATTGTAATCAAAGTGGGGTCAAATGTTGTAGCACAACAAAGTGGAGGCCTTGACTTAAATAGCATTGAACAACTTACCAGGCAAATCAGTACCCTCAACAAGGAAGGAATTGACATCATTTTAATATCCTCCGGAGCAGTTGCTGCAGGAAGAAGTTTGATTACCCCTCCCCCTAAAACAGATGAAATCAGCAAAAGACAATTGTTTGCTTCTGTAGGGCAAATCAAACTCATTAATATTTATGCGGAACAGTTTGCCACACAAGGTTGTTTGTGCGCACAGGTACTAGTAACCAAAGAGGATTTTAGAGACCGAGAGCATTACATCAATATGAAAAATTGTATTTCTGTTCTATTGCAAAATAATGTAATCCCCATTTTGAATGAAAATGATGTGATATCTGTAACGGAACTCATGTTCACCGACAATGATGAACTGGCAGGGTTGGTTTCAGGAATGGTGAATGCCGATAAATTAATTATCCTTTCCAATGTAAAGGGCATTTATGATGGTGCCCCAGACAAGGCTTCCTCTAAACTGATTCCCATCATTGAATATGGAGATACCGAATTTGAAAGTTTTATTACCTCCGAAAAATCAAATTTTGGCCGCGGCGGTATGCTAACCAAATGCAGTATGGCAAACAAAGTAGCTAGCATGGGCATTCCGGTTCAGATAGCCGATGGTAAACTGGCTAATATTTTAATTGATATTACCAACAACTTGCCCATTGGAACTTTATTTAAACCAAGAAAAAATATTTCAAGTATCAAAAAATGGGTGGCCCACTCAGAAGGTTTTGTAAAAGGCGCTGTGGTCATAGATGAGGGCGCTGAAAAAGCCTTGCAATCCAATAAACCAACCAGCTTACTTCCCGTTGGTATCACAAAGATTGAAGGAAGCTTTAAAAAAGGTGAAATCATACAAATCATCAGTAAATCAGGCATTCAGTTAGGTGTTGGCAAAGCCCAATACCATTCGGAAAAAGCAGCAGAATTAATGAGCAAAAAAAACGAAAAAGCCTTGGTGCACTATGATTATTTATTTTTAAACAACGAACCAAAAAAATGAGTACAGATATACATTCACTGGTAAGCAATTTCAAGACTGTTCAACAGGCAAGTAAAAAATTGGTGCAGCTCAGCGGGGAAAAGGTAAACAGTGTTTTGGAAACTTTATCAGAAGCCGTTATTACGCATAGTAAAACGATTTTGCAAGAGAATCAAAAAGATCTTGAGCGGATGTCTATGGACGATCCAAAGTATGACCGGCTTCAACTTACTACAACCCGCTTGCAGGGTATAGCCCGTGAAATAAGTAAAGTAGCGAGCTTGCCAAACCCGATTGGTACCCTGCTCGAAGAACGTACCATGGACAATGGTATGCATATCAGTAAAGTAACCGTACCATTGGGGGTGATAGGAGTGATTTTTGAAGCTCGCCCAAATGTCACTTTTGATGTATTCGCCCTATGCTTAAAATCTGGCAATGCCTGTATTTTGAAGGGTGGTAGTGATGCAGCATTTTCTAATGTAGCCATTGTAAAACTTATCCAGTCTGTTTTACAACAACATGGTTTATCCGAAAACTGTATTGAACTGCTCCCTACTACTAGAGAAGCTACCCTCCAATTATTACATGCGGTAGATTATGTGGATGTGATTATTCCCCGAGGTAGTCAGCAACTGATTGACTTCGTTCGCAAAGAATCAAAAGTTCCCGTAATTGAAACGGGTGCCGGAATTGTACATGCCTATTTTGACGAAAGCGGCAATGTAGAAAAAGGAAAAGCAATCATTTATAATTCAAAAACAAGAAGAGTCAGCGTTTGCAATGCACTAGACTGTTTATTGCTGCATGCCAGTCAATTGAAAAACCTACCCGAGTTGGTCATCAATATGGCAGAAAAAAATGTATTACTTTATGCAGATGATGCATCCTATGGCGCATTGGAAAACATATACCCAGCTGCGTTATTAAAGCATGCCAACGAAATGCATTACGGAACTGAATTTCTTGACTATACCATGTCCATTAAAACAGTTCAAAACATAGAAGCTGCCATCATCCATATTTCGGAACACAGCAGCAAACACAGCGAAACCATCATATCGCAAAACCAACAACACATTGACCAGTTCCTACAACAGGTGGATGCAGCGGTAGTATATGCTAATGTGTCGACTGCTTTTACAGATGGCGCGCAATTTGGTCTTGGCGCAGAAATAGGGATCAGCACTCAAAAACTACATGCACGTGGTCCAATGGCACTAAAGGAACTATGTAGCTATAAATGGATTGTTCGCGGTGATGGACAAGTGAGAGGCTAATGAATCTTTTCTATGTAAACAGTATTTTTAAGTCAATCAATAAAGTCGTAGGCTGAAATATACTGCCTACCCATTGAATACTTTTGTAATTTTTTGGACAATCAACTCCTCTGCGATCCAATGCATACATGCATAATCTCCACGATAACAGGGCTTATTCCCAAATACAGAACATGGGCGACAAGCAAGTTCCAGCTGAATAATATTTTTATCCCCTTGCCCCCAGCCAGTAAACCCAGCGTAAGGATGGGTAGCACCCCAGACACTTACTACTGGCACAGTAAATAAAGACGCCAGGTGCATATTGGCAGAATCCATACTGACCATTTGATCTAAATTGCTGATAATAGCCAGTTCCTCTTTGAAGGCATACTTGCCTGCCACATTGAATGCGGAAAAAATATCTTTCTCCCACTGATCTAAAATAGCCGATTCCAATTTTCCACCTCCAAATAGCAAAACGATATAGTTAGCTGCAACTAATTGTGTCACTACTACTTTCATTTTATCAATTGGGTACATCTTCTCTTGATATTGTGCAAAAGGAGCAACCCCAATAACTTTTTTTCCGGTAGCAAATACAGCCTGCAATGCAAACGGAATAATCTTTCTACAATAAATTGGCTGACCAACTTCTAACTGAACAGGAAAACCGATTTTCCTAAATACAGAAGCATACCGCTCATGCATAGACATCAGTGGTTCGAGCATTTTCTGTTCTTTGCGAGTAAGCAATTTCTTTTCAGTCCTGCCCTTATCAATTGTAGCAATCCCTAACCCTTTTACTTTAAAAAATGCGGATAGCAAATGTGACCTCAATACACTGTGTAAATCCACCACGGCAGTAAATTGGGTGTTTTTTTTAAGTGCTTGAAATAAACGAGCCATCCCAAAAGGGCCCTTGTGCTTTCCTTTTAAATAAGCAGGATAAAAATGGCATCTTTCCAAGCCATCAAATAAAGGTTCAAAAAAAGCATTGGACACCATCGTTATTTGCAATTCAGGATTTTGATCCAATACATTTTTAATAACGGGCACAGTCATCGCTACATCTCCCATGGATGAAAAACGAATCACCAATATGTGCTTAGGCGTTTGCAAAATATTTTAATCCATTAAAATGTTACAATTAAATTTCTGGAATGCTTTATTTTTTGATACTGGATGTACTGCACATTTGTAGCAACTACATGAAAATAGCAGCCAATTTAAATTTTTTAAGAAGGCTTATTTTGCTGCTGGTATAAAACAGGATTAAGCCCTGGATCATTGTACATTTTCATTTGCTTGTACACTTTCATGTACTTGTTACCGTTAGCAATATCCGCTAGCAGCTCATCGATTGATGTAGACAAGTCAACCCGCTGCTCTAATAGTACCTCCAATTTTTTGGAGCAGGCAATAATATGTAGCTCGGTAGCATCCTTACGGGTAACTTCTACATTCATATGATATATTTTCAGCGCCAGAATTGACAAGCGATCAATTGCCCAGGCAGGACTCTCGGTATTAATCAATGCGGTTTCCTTGGGCTTTACATCCTGGTATTGCTCCAAGAAATAACTATCAATGTATTCCACCATATCCGTTCTAACTTGGTTAGATGCATCGATTCGTCTTTTTAATAACAACCCTGCCTCCGAATCGATTGATGGATTGCGAACGATATCTTCCAAATGCCATTGTACCGTATCTACCCAATTTTTTGCATACAATAAATTATCAAATCCATTTGCAGGAAATGGATTACCAATAACCGCATCCACATTATCCAAAAGATGATAATCACTTATACAGCTATCAAAAATATCATTACAAACTTTACTCACCATCACTGAAAATATTAATCGGCTGAATTTTTATTTCGAACTGCAAGATAATACAAAGGAATTCCTATAAGGGTAATAATAAGCCCTGGCCAAGTGAATTGTGGTTTATAGAAAATTAGTAAGCCGCAAAAACTAACCCCCATTACCATGTAGATTATTGGCAAAAATGGGTATCCAAATGCCTTATAAGGCCTGTCGGCATCAGGATATTTTTTACGTAAAATAAAGATTCCGGCAATAGTGAGTACATAAAAAATGACCACAATAAATGAAACCATATCCAGCAAATCACCATACCTTCCACTAAGGCATAATATACAAGCCATTGCACATTGAATCCATAAGGCCCATTCAGGAACAATGTTTTTATTCAAGGTTCCAGCCTTCTTAAAAAACAATTGATCCTTGGCCATTGTATAATATACCCTTGCGCCAGCCAATACCAATCCATTGTTGCAACCAAAGGTTGATACCATAATCATTATTGCAATAATTATTGTACCACTACTTCCAAAAATAGCTTCGGAGGCACTGAGTGCTAGCCGGTTGTCTTTTGCAAAAGCTAATTCATGCAATGGAACCGTGGCTAGATAAACCACATTCATCAGAATATAAATCACGGTTACAATCAAGGTTCCTAAGAATAGGCTCAATCCGATATTTTTTTGTGGATTTTTTATTTCACCTGCAATAAAAGTTACATTGTTCCAGGCATCACTACTGAAAATACTCCCCACCATGGCACTAGCCATAGCCCCTAATGCCGAACCAATTAATAGTGGCTCAAAATTAATAGAGCCGTTAGTTTTGGTGAGGTGCTGCATAACCCAAGGATTTTGCCAATTGGCGCTCCAAATCTCCCAATTAAATGCAATAAAACCGGCTATGATTAAACCAAATAGCGAAAGCAGTTTGGCTGAAGTGAAAAATGTTTGAATAAGTTTTCCTGACTGAATACCACGGGTGTTGATAAGTGTCAGGCATATGATTAGTACTATTGCTACCAATTGTGCATAGTGAATTTTTAGCCCCAATATAGAAAATGTATTTACCTCCTCCCAGGCAAGTGCAGGAAAAAAATATCCCGCAAATTTTGCAAAAGCAACCGCCACCGCCGCAATGGTGCCAGTTTGAATTACAGCAAAAAAACTCCAGCCATATAAAAAACCGATAAAAGGATTGTAAGCAGCTTTAAGGTACACATATTGTCCACCGGCCTTTGGATACATTGCACTCAACTCACCATAACTTAATGCAGCAGTCAGCGTCATAAATCCAGTAATGAGCCAGGCAGCCAATAACCAACCTGCACTACCCATATCTTTGAGCATATCTGCACTCACTATAAAAATCCCAGAGCCAATCATCGACCCTGCAACGATCATGGTGGAATCAAACAAGCCAAGAGATGGCTTAAAATTGGATTGTTGGGTAGTAGGATTGGACATTATTGGTTGAATTTAAAGGTTAAAAATTGTGGGGCACAAAAAAACCCGTCAGCAAACGGGATTGAAGATAAATAAATTGATTGAATAATTAATCGCCTTCCTATTTCATTTTTTCATTCAACCCCTTTACAATTTCAGAAGTTATATCCAGCGAAGCATCTTTATAAAGAAAATAGTCTAGCCCTGCTCCGGTAGTAAAAATCATCGTAAATTTTTTATTTTTATTGTATTCATTCATAAAGTCTTTTAATTTACCCTGCATATCCTCCATTACCCTTGCCCCTTTTTCTGCCAATTGCTGGGTCTTCTGCTGCTTTTGTTGTTCAATTTGCTGTTGTTGGATGCCCAGTTTTTCCTGAAAGGCTTCTGCCTCCTGCTGGGTAATCGACTTCCCTTTTTTTATAAATTCATCCCTAAGCAGTGTCATTTTTCGGTAAGCTCCTTCGTATTCGTTGGCAATTACCCTTTGCTCACCCTCCAACTCTTTTTTCCGCTCCTTGATAAAAAACACATTTTTATTCAAAGAATCCAATTCAACGTAAGCAACAGAAATCCTATCGCACTTGGAAGTGTCATGAAATTTGGTAGTAATTGAACTAAAACTCGAAGAAGACTGAGCGGGTACCGAAAAGTGGAGATAGTATAAAAAAGCCACTGCAGTGAGTAATACCACATTTAGCACAATTGAAAATTGTTTCATTCCGGTAATTTAGTTTGCAGCAAGATAATAAGAAAGAAAGAGTTTGCAATAATAATTTAAAAAGTTTTAAGAAAGGTTAACAGCCTATCAAATGCCTTGAAATGTTACGTATACTAAAAAACCGCAACGGGAAGGTTGCGGTTGCTTAGTAGTATTTTAACTGCTTACTTTACTTCTTCAAACTCAGCATCAGTTACATTTTCAGTATTTGCACTACCTTCTCCTTGTGGTTGTTGTGCGCCTGCTTCACCTCCTTGAGGTTGACCATCGCCACCCTGGGTAGCTTTGTACATTTCCTCACTGGCTGCTGTCCATGCAGCATTCATCTCTTCTACTGCCGGATCAATGGCTGCTATATCCTGTAATTTATGGGCTTCTTTCAGCTTGGTGAGGGCTGCTTCTATCGGTGCTTTTTTGTCAGCACTGATTTTATCTCCATATTCCTTCAGTTGCTTTTCTGTTTGGAATATTAAACTGTCTGCCTGATTAATTTTTTCTATCTTTTCCTTTTCTGCCTTATCACTGGCTTCATTGGCTTTGGCCTCATTCTTCATTTTTTCAATCTCTTCCTTACTTAAGCCACTTCCTGCTTCAATACGAATATTATGGCTTTTTCCTGTTCCCTTGTCCTTTGCCGTTACATGAAGAATCCCATTGGCATCAATATCAAAGGTTACTTCTACCTGCGGTACTCCACGAGGTGCTGGCGGAATATCGGTTAAATTGAATTTACCCAAACTCTTATTTTGATTAGCCAAAGGCCTTTCTCCCTGTAATACATGAATTTCAACACCTGGCTGGTTGTCGCTGGCAGTACTGAATGTTTCTGATTTTTTAGTCGGGATCGTAGTATTGCTTTCAATCAATCGAGTCATAACTCCACCCATTGTTTCAATACCCAAGCTCAAAGGTGTAACATCGAGTAACAATACATCTTTTACATCACCAGACAATACACCACCCTGAATAGAAGCACCAATGGCAACTACTTCATCGGGGTTAACACTCCTATTGGCCTTTTTACCAAAAAATGATTCCACAATTTCCTGCACTTTTGGAATACGGGTACTACCCCCTACTAATATAACCTCATCAATATCATTGATGGTTAAGTTGGCATCTTTTAATGCCAGTTCGCAAGGTTTCAAACAACGAGTGAACAAATTATCTGCTAATTTTTCAAATTGTGCACGGCTCAATTTTTTAACCAAATGCTTTGGAACACCATCTACGGCAGTCACATAAGGAAGGTTAATTTCCGTTTCAGCAGAGGAAGATAATTCTACTTTCGCTTTTTCAGCCGCTTCCTTCAAACGCTGCCATGCCATCGGGTCTTTACGCAAATCAATGGCTTCATCCTTTTTAAACTCCTCTGCCAACCAATCCATCAACACTTTATCAAAATCATCTCCTCCAAGATGAGTATCTCCATTGGTACTTTTCACTTCAAATACACCCTCTCCCAATTCAAGGATAGAAATATCAAAAGTTCCACCTCCGAGGTCAAATACAGCGATTTTTTGATCCTGGTTCTTTTTATCCATGCCATAGGCCAAAGCGGCAGCGGTGGGCTCGTTAATGATCCTACGTACGGTAAGACCGGCGATTTCACCAGCTTCCTTGGTAGCTTGTCGTTGAGAATCGTTGAAATAAGCAGGAACGGTAATCACCGCCTCCGTAACATCTTGTCCAAGGTAATCTTCAGCAGTTTTTTTCATTTTCTGAAGCACCATTGCACTGATTTCCTGTGGGGTATACAATCTGCCATCTATGTCAATGCGAACTGTATCATTGTCACCTTTCACCACTTTATAACTACTATGATTGACATCTTCTGTCACTTCATTCCACTTATGCCCCATAAAACGCTTTACACTCATAATGGTGTTTTGCGGATTCGTGATTGCCTGACGTTTTGCAGGATCTCCTACCTTACGTTCACCATTTTTTAGAAATGCTACAATAGAAGGGGTTGTACGACGGCCTTCGTCATTAGCAATCACTACTGGTTCGTTACCTTCCATTACGGATACACAACTATTGGTAGTTCCTAGATCTATTCCAATTATCTTTCCCATGATTCATTTTTTTTATTGTTCAATATTGACATTCAATGATTGTGCCATTCGGTTTTGGGTGAAAAAATGGCAGACTGGTGGGGTTGAGAGGTTTAGGGGTTTAGGAGTTTAGGGGTTTAGGAGTTT
>CANJDY010000060.1 GCA_947472635.1 Chitinophagaceae bacterium | reverse complement strand
TCCTATTTCAAACCGGCAAATGTAGATATGCTGGCGAAGTGTTGCATAGAAGTCGCCTCAGCGGTGCCAGACATGCCATTCTATTATTATCATGTGCCAGTACTTACCGGTGTCGACTTCCCTATGCATGATTTGTTAGGTGTAATTGATGGGAAAATCCCCAATTTTGCAGGGATTAAATATACCCATGAAGATTTTATGGACTTTCTTTCTTGTCTTCATTTTAAAAATGGAAAATATGATATGCTTTGGGGCAGGGATGAAAATATGTTGTCAGCATTGCCATTGGGTACCAAAGCCTCTGTAGGGAGTACATTTAACTATGCCCCCGCTCTCTATTATGATTTGATACAGGCATTTAATAATAATGATCTTCCAAAGGCACAGGCATTGCAGCAGTTATCCATTGATATGATTCGTCTATTAGGGAAATATGGAGGTATTGCTACCGGTAAAGCGTATATGAAAATTATTGGATTGGATTGCGGGGAGTTTCGCCTACCTGTTAAAAATATGACCGAAGCACAATTCGAATCATTTAAAAATGAGGTAGAACAAATAAATTTCAGTAGCTTTTGCTCCAGGATATCCTCTCCGGTAAATACCTAAGGCAAATGAAAAGGTCATCAATACTTGTTTTATTTATGGGCATCTTAAGTAACAATGCAATGACCGCTCAAAACAAACCATTTAATTCCATTCAGTGGAAAATAGCAGCAGTATTACCGGCTACTAGCGGACATGCAAAAGCATTCGGCCTTGCTGGTGCTGTTTGCGGAATTCACCAAAATGCATTGATTATTGCGGGAGGTGCCAACTTCCCGGATGCGATGCCTTGGCTAGGAGGTAAAAAAAAATATTGCCATGAGGTGTATGTGTATGAAAAAATAAATAACCAGGCTACCCTTTTTTCTAGAACGTTTACCCTGCCCAATCCTATTGCCTATGCGGCAAGTTGTTCTACTCCAAAAGGAATTGTCTATGCAGGTGGTGAAAATGAACAGGGTATCACGGATAAAGTAGTAATGTTACAATGGGATCCCGTTGTAAAAAATTTGGTATGCAAAGATTTGCCCAGCCTTCCTGTTCCCGTTACCAATGCGGTTGCTACCTATTATGAAAATAGCTTGTATTTGGCAGGGGGTGAAAATGAACTAAGTTCCTCGGACCATTTTTATAAACTGGATATGAAAAATACCCATCTTGGATGGCAGCCATTACCTTCCATTCCAAAGCCGGTTTCTCATGCTGTGCTGGCTGTACAGTCGGATGAAAAAAAATCTTCTATTTATTTATTGGGTGGGCGAAATAAAAATACTAACGGAATCAGCGATTTTCATTCTTCCGTTTACGCATTCGATGTGAAGGAAAAAATATGGGTTGAGAAAAAATCGATGCCTTATAATTTATGTGCAGGAACGGGTATTGCAGCAGGGATAGGGAATATTTTAATGTTTGGTGGGGATAAGGGAGAAACGTTTTATCAGGTAGAAAAGTTGATTGCGGCGATTGCCACTGAAAAATCAATTGATAAAAAACAGATACTTACTGAACAAAAAAGTAAATTACAATCTTCACATCCGGGGTTTAGTACTGAAATACTGAAATACAATTCAACAAATGATGAATGGACCATAGCGGGAAATATTCCATTTGCCGTTCCAGTTACAACCACTGCCCTGCAATGGGGTGACTGGATAATCCTACCTAGCGGTGAAATTAAAGCAGGGGTTCGTACTGCTCAAATATTATCAGCCCAACTATATTTAAAATGAGTTATTCGAAAAAATATCCCTGGATTGTTGTAGGCCTTCTATGGGTAGTGGCGTTGTTGAATTATATGGATAGGCAGATGCTATCCACGATGAAACCGTCCATGCAGATTGATATCCATGAGTTGCAAATGGCTACCAACTTCGGCTACCTGATGGCAATATTTCTTTGGATTTATGGATTCATGAGTCCTTTTTCGGGTATGATTGCGGATAGGTTGAGCAGAAAATGGTTGATTGTAGGAAGTTTGTTTGTGTGGTCGGGGGTCACTTTTTTTATGGGCTATGCTACTTCTTTTAATCAACTATATTGGTTGAGGGCCATTATGGGGGTGAGTGAAGCACTGTATATTCCAGCAGCCTTATCATTGATAGCAGATTTTCATACTTCTAAAACTAGGTCGTTGGCAATCGGTATTCATATGACGGGTTTTTATATGGGTCAGGCGATTGGCGGTTTTGGTGCTACAGTTGCCGCTAACTGGTCATGGCAGTTAACATTTCATTTTTTTGGAATTATTGGAATTGCCTATTCGGCAATCTTAATTTTATTTTTAAAAGACAAAAAAAACATTGCTACTACAAGCGATTTAGATCAGTTTTCAAATAAATCGAATGCCGGATTATTCAAAGGGGTAGCTTTATTATTTACTAATATTTCATTCTGGATTATTCTTTTTTATTTTGCCATCCCTAGCTTACCGGGTTGGGCAATTAAAAACTGGCTCCCCACTCTTTTTTCGCAAAATTTATCGATACCTATGTCAAAGGCGGGACCTTTATCAACAATCACCATTGCGGTTTCTTCATTTATAGGTGTTTTGGTCGGTGGGATTTTGTCGGATAAGTGGGTTCAAAATAATAACAAGGGAAGAGTATATACTAGTGCCATCGGTCTTTCATTTACTATTCCCGCTTTGTTATTTATCGGGTTTGGCCATTCGCTTTTTTTCGTAGTAGGAGCAGCTATTTTATTTGGTATTGGTTATGGAATGTTTGATGCTAATAATATGCCGATTCTTTGTCAGTTTGTTTCAGTTAAATATAGAGCAACAGCTTATGGATTAATGAATATGGTGGGGGTTTTTGCCGGTGCGTTTATTACCAGTTTATTAGGTAAATTTACGGATGCCGGTGGCTTGGGAAAAGGGTTCTCAATGTTGGCGGCCATTGTATTGGTTGCACTCGTTATTCAACTCTATTTTCTCCGACCTACAGTGAATGATTTTACAGACTGAGCTGGACTGTAAAAGAAGTAATTGTATGGTTGGTAACAAACAGCACCATTAATAGTATTATCCTAACACCTGAAGTAAATTCGGCCAGTCGTTAAGTCAACCGATGAGGCCATCAAAAAATAAATTTAGCTATATGAAATTATTTGCAGTACCAATTACGGTGTGGTTCGTTTTGATTTCTTTTTCTGGAAATGGGCAGCGAGCGTCCATTGTAACTTTATCGGAGACCATTCAAATTTCTTCTGAGGTGCCAATCCTTCCAGTTATAAAAGGCTTGGCTGTTAACCCTTTACTTTGCATTAAAATATATATCCCAGGCCAAGTGAATGTTGGAAAATTTCGAGAAATCAATTGTACTTTAAATAAGGAGGGAATAAACACCATTGAAAAACTAGAATTGTATTTCACTGATTTGGAACCGCTATTTTCGACTGGTCAACTGCTCAGTTCCGTTACGGATTGTAAGTCCAATTTCTCCATTCCTGTTCAACTTGACTTGAAGCCAGGCTGGCATTATATCTGGTTGAGTGCAAAATTAAAACAGGAGGCGGATATCACTAAAAAAATCGAGTTGCACGTCAGTGGATTGGTAGATGCAGCTAACAAAACGCTGTTGGTAAAAGAGCAAGCTACGGGCTATAAAAAATATATAGGCGTTGCTGTTAGAAAAGCCAATGACGATAATGTAAATACCTATCGCATTCCAGGGGTCATCACTACCAATCAGGGCACTCTAATTGGTGTATATGATATTCGGTATAAAAATAGTACCGACTTGCCCGGAAATATTGATGTAGGCATGAGCCGGAGTATTGATGGAGGTAATACCTGGCAGCCAATGAAAATAATTATAGACATGGGCGCACCTCATGAAAACAATGGTGTGGGTGACCCCGCTATTTTGTTTGACCCCGTAACAAAAAAAATATGGGTAGCTGCACTCTGGAGTAAAGGTTATCGATCTATTGCTGGTTCTATGCCTGGCTTATCTCCCGATACAACTGGCCAGCTGGTGGTGGTAAGTTCTGATGACGATGGACTTACTTGGACCAAACCAAAAAGTATTACCGAGCAGGTTAAAAATCCAATTTGGCACTTGTTTTTTACCGGGCCGGGCAATGGTATTGCTATGAAGGATGGTAAAATTGTGTTTGCAGCTCAATATTGGGATGAAAATAAGTTACCCTGGTCTACACTTATTTATAGTGCCGACCATGGTGTTAGCTGGAAGGGAAAACTGACAGGGCCAAAGTCAAATACCACAGAGAGTCAATTGGTAGAAACTACTCCTGGCAAATTGATGTTGAATATGCGGGATAATCGGGGAGGATTTAGAAGTGTAGCCACCAGTTCCAATATGGGGAATGATTGGGTGGAGCATTTTTCTTCTTACAATATGTTGCCCGATCCAGTTTGTATGGGCAGTTTGATTAAAGCAACAGTAAATTTGAAAGGGCAAAAGAAGGAAGTATTGTTCTTTAGTAATCCAAATACACCCTATGGTCGTTTTGATATTACCATTAAGGCAAGTCTTGATTTTGGAGAAAGCTGGCAGTCTGCTAATCAATTATTAATAGATCAAAGAAAATGCTTTGGCTATTCATCATTGACATCAATCAATGACGGTGCCATCGGTATTTTATACGAAGGGTCGAGAGATTTGTATTTTGTTCGGATACCTATCACGGATATTATTAAATAAGTAACGGTGTTAAAAAAAGTTTCCCTCATAAGTTTTGTTTTTTACCTGTTTGTGCAGGCAGGGGTAGTTGCGCAAACTAAACCACTCAAGCTAGCCTGTATTGGAAATTCAGTTACGGCAGGAATGGGGCTTGCAGACCCGTTGAAGGATGCGTATCCTGCCCAGTTGCAAGGATTACTAGGTAATCAATATGTCGTTAAGAATTTTGGATACAGCGGCGCCACCCTTTTAAAGAAAGGGCATAATCCCTATTACAAAACCACCCAATTTGCGGATGCTATTTCATTCAAACCGGATATTGTTATTATTCATTTAGGCTTAAATGATACAGATCCCAGAAATTGGCCAAATTACAAGAATGAATTTGAAGCTGATTTTTCATGGCTTTTGGATACGCTAAAAAAAAACAATCCTACTGTTCAATTATTTATCTGTCGACTTACACCCATTTTTAATGAGCATCCCCGTTTTAAATCGGGTACACGTGATTGGTACTGGCAAATTCAAGCATGTATCCCGCGAATTGCAAAAGCGAATCATATAGACATTATTGATCTGCATGAAAAATTATATCATCGCCCAGATCTTTTTCCAGATGCCATTCATCCGCTAAGGGAAGGTGCTGCCATTATTGCTCAAACTGTTTATGAAAAAATTACACAATATTTTGGCGGATTAAAATTGCCCGTTTTTTTTACAGATAATATGGTATTGCAGCGGAAGAAGCCCATTGTAATTTTCGGAACTGCTAATGGGGGCGACAAGGTTACCATTCTTTTTCATCATCAGCAAGTATTGGCTACTGCAAATCAAATGGGTCAATGGAAAGTAGTTTTTCCCGCTTTGATTGCTGGCGGCCCCTACCAACTGAAAGTGTTTACCGAAAAACAGACCATTGAAATTAAAAATATTTTGATGGGGGATGTATGGTTCTGTTCCGGACAATCGAATATGGCTTTTCCATTAATCAACTCTTGGAAGGGCGCCGAAGAAATAACAAAGGCTGCTAACAATACCACTCTTCGTTTATTCAATTTTAAATCCTTGCGTGAAACAGATAGTAGCCCCTGGGATTCGGCGGTTTTACGCAAAACAAATCAACTTGATTTTTTCTCAGGGAGCTGGGCGGTTTGTGATTCCACGAGTGCTGCAGCATTCTCTGCCATTGCCTATTACTTTGGTAAAGAAATTGCAAGGGAACAGAATGTACCCATTGGTTTGATTGAGGTTGCAGTTGGTGGATCACCCATTGAGTCGTGGATTGACAGGCATACATTGGAACAGGATGACAAGGTGGTGGACCTGTTAACGAATTGGCGGAAATCTGATTTTATAATGCCCTGGGTAAGGGAGCGAGCAGCTATTAATTTGAAAAATGCTATAAATGGTAAGCAACGGCATCCTTACGAACCCTGTTATAATTTTGAAGCGGGAGTAGCAATGTTTACAAAATTTCCCATCAAGGGAGTAATCTGGTACCAGGGGGAGAGCAATGCCCATAATATTGAATTGTATGAATATTTATTTCCATTAATGATTCAAAACTGGCGGAATAAATGGGGCTCTAATTTCCCTTTTTATTATGTGCAGCTCTCTGCTTTAGACCGGCCTTCATGGTCTTCATTCAGGGATATGCAAAACCGGTTGCAAAAAAAGATTCCCAATAGTGGTATGGCCATTAGCATGGACCTAGGTGACTCACTCAATGTACATCCGGTAAAGAAAAAAGAAGTGGCTGAGCGCTTGGCTAGGCTCGCTTTGAGGAATGATTACCATCAATCCATTAATGCTAGTGGTCCTGTAGCAGTAAGTGCAATCATAAAGCATCAAAAATTATTGCTTCGTTTTTCTTTTGCAAAACAATTGGCAACCTCGGATAAAATGGATGTCAGGGGTTTTGAACTAATCAATGATAAAGGGTTGTCGATAGAAACGAAGGCAACTATACTCCATGATAAAATTTTAGTAAGCATTCCGCCAGGAGAAAAAATAATTTCGGTAGTATATGCGTGGAAATCATTTACCCGGGCTAATCTAGTGAATGAATCGGGATTGCCAACTTCTACCTTTTCAATGGCTGTTAAATACGATTAATAAAATATAATGAAATATACCAACGACGATCTTGTAAAATTGCGGGATTTTTATACCGGCCAATTGTTAAATGACACCATTCCATTTTGGTTTCCCCGAAGTATAGATAAAGAATTTGACGGCTATCTTTTGATGCGAGATAAAGATGGGTCGCTGATTGATGATGACAAGGCGGTTTGGATACAGGGACGAGCTGCATGGATGTTAGCCACCTTGTACAATACGGTTCAGCCAAAGCAGGAATGGCTAGACGGTGCCAAATCGGGCATTGATTTTTTAAACAGACATTGTTTTGATACGGATGGACAAATGTTTTTTCATGTTACTCGAAATGGAAGTCCTATTCGTAAAAGAAGGTATTTTTTTTCTGAAACATTTGCAGTAATAGCTAATGCGGCTTATGCAAAAGCAAGCGGGGATAAAGCTGCAGCAGAAAAAGCAAGGTTTCTTTTTGGAAAGTGCATTGAGTATGCAACCATACCCGGCTTATTGGAGCCCAAGTATACAGGAACCAGGCCATCAAAAGGAATTGGTGTACCCATGATTATGATGAATACTGCGCAACAGTTAAGGGACACTATTGGAGATGATCGCTGTGATGAATGGATCAGTAAATGGATACTAGAAATTGAAACCTTTTTTGTAAAAGATGATATTCAATGTGTGATGGAACAGGTGGCGCCAGATGGTTCAATTATTGATCATATTGACGGCAGAACATTAAATCCTGGCCATGCTATTGAAGGAGCTTGGTTTATTTTGGAGGAGGCGAAATATCGTAACAATGACCCTCATTTGATAGAGCTGGGATGTAAAATGCTAGACTATATGTGGGAGCGGGGATGGGATAAGGAGTACGGAGGAATTTTGTATTTCAGGGATGTTTACAATAAGCCGGTCCAAGAGTATTGGCATGATATGAAATTTTGGTGGCCACACAACGAAGTAATCATCGCTACCCTGTCAGCTTATTTGATGACGGGAAATGAAAAATATGCAAACTGGCACAAGATGGTTCATGATTATTCCTATCAGCATTTCCACGACAGGGAAAATGGCGAGTGGTTTGGTTATTTGCATCGCGATGGTAGCCTAGCCCAAACTGCTAAAGGGAATTTATTCAAGGGCCCATTTCATTTACCTAGGCAAGAATGGTATTGCAGTAAAATACTGAAAGATCATATCAAACTTTAGTGGGGATGCCTATTTTACTGGGAGACTAAATTTATTCAGCTGTTTTCAAAGTATTCAATAATTGGTACTTTCTATTTTTTAATTTTATATAAATCAATGAAAAAAGCAATTGTTAATGGGAAGGTTTTGGGTGAGTATGGCTTTATTGACAATCTGGTTATCATTGTGGAGGATGGTATTATTTTGGCAGTTCAAAATCACGTGCCGGAAGATGTAGAACAAATTGATATCGATGGAAAATATATTGCACCGGGATTGATTGATATCCAAATCAATGGAGGTGCAAAATTTTATTTCACCCAAACTCCTACGGAAGAAGCCTTGCATGACATCTGCGATACCAGTTTAGTTTTTGGAACTACTCATACGCTTCCTTGCTTGATTTCCTCCTCTCATGAAAATATTTTAAGGGCAATTGAATCGGTCAAGCAGTTTATGACTGCACACGATAAAGGAGTTGTTGGTATGCACCTAGAAGGGCCTTTTATTAATCAATTAAAAAGGGGTGCGCATAACCAGGATGTAATTAGGAAACCTACCAATCATGAGTTGGAAGAGATTATTCGGTATGGAAAGGGGGTAATAAAATTAATGACGATTGCACCTGAGCAATTTACCGATGAACAAATAGATCGTTTGCTTGAAAGTGACATCCAGTTATCGCTGGGTCATTCTGAATTGAATTATGCGCAGGCACAATATTATTTTAAAAAAGGGATTCAGCTGGTAACTCATTTGTATAATGCCATGACACAAATGGGGCATCGCGAGCCTGGGATTGTTGGGGCTGTATTCGATAACGAGCAAGTGTATGCACCTATAATATTGGATGGGGCACATTGCAGTTATGCCGCTGCAAGAATTGCCTATAAAATTAAAAAAGAAAAGCTGTTATTACTATCTGATGCTTCATTTTTAGGACGTACCGTAACTGACTTTGATTTCGGTATTATCAATGCTACATTGGTAGATGGGTTTTATCGAAACAAGGAAGGTAATTTGGCAGGAGCGGCTATATCTATGGCGGAAGCAGTTCAGAATGCAATAGTACATGTAAAGGTGCCGCTAGAAGAGGCAATCAAAATGGCAACCATCCAAGTAGCACGGGCGCTAAAAATGGACAATCAGTTGGGCAAAGTTGAATCCGGTTATCCTGCAAAATTTCTTGTTTTTAATTCAACATTTTCTAGTTACGACACGATGGTTTTATAAATTAAACGGATTAATATGTTAAAAAATATATTATTAGGGTTATTCCATTTATTGCTTTTGCTTACCATTAGCAGTAGTGTTTTTTCGCAAGGCACCCATTCTGTATTGCCTGATAGCTTATTTAGCACCTTCTATCACCAACGGGTAACTCATTTCAAAACAATTCCCAAAACGGAGGGAGATATCATTTTCCTTGGGAATAGTATTACCCAAGGTGCAGAGTGGACTGAGTTGTTTGGAGACCTTCGGATTAAGAACCGCGGAATCAGTGGAGATTTTACGGAAGGAATTATTCATCGTATGGATGAAGTTATCAATCGGAAGCCATCGAAAGTTTTTTTACTGATTGGAGTCAATGATTTGTCGCGCAATATCACTACGGATAGTATTGTAAAAAACATCCGTTGGATTGCCGCTCAACTAAAATTGGGGAGCCCAGCTACAAAATTGTATGTTCAAAGCATCTTGCCCGTAAATAATATCTATGGGAAATTTACTACACATACAGGAAAAGGGGATCTTATAAAGCAAGTAAATAAGCAGTTAAAAAATATTGCCATAGATGGGGAGTTTACTTTTGTTGATCTCTATCCTTCATTTTGTGATGCCGTTGGAAAAATGAATGTGCAATATTCTAATGATGGGCTGCACCTCAATGGAGATGGGTATCTCCTATGGAAAAATTTATTATTCCCCTATGTATTCGATGTGCAATCAAAGCCGTCTCTCGTTCCATTTCCGAAACAACTTTCATGGAAGGAGGGGGTTTTTCAAATGTATCATTGCAGCAGAATTTTGGTAAAGGAGAATTCAATTAAGCCGGAAGCCGAAAAATTACAGCGGAATTTAGCGAGCAAAGGGTATTCAATGCCAGTTTCCTCCATAGGTAAACCAGGGGAGCCGCTGATCGAATTAATGATTGATAAAAAAATAGTTACTAAAGAAGGCTATCATCTAAGGGTAACCGCTGATAGGATTCAGATAAGTGCATCCACTGCTCATGGGATATTCAATGCCTTGCAAACCTTTTACCAGTTACTAAGAAATGATGCATCGGTTGATGCCTGTGAAATAATGGATGACCCTTCGTTTTTGTGGAGAGGGTATATGGTGGATGTTGGTAGAAATTATCAATCCATCAATCAGCTGAAGCAGCAGATTGATGTTATGGCGGCATATAAACTCAATGTGTTTCATTTTCACTTAACAGAAGATATTGCATGGCGATTGGAGAGTAAACGATATCCGCAGTTGACGGACAGCAAGTATATGTTGCGTAGTCCTGGTGAGTATTATTCATTGGATGAGGTGAAGGAATTGATAGCTTACTGCAAGGAAAGATATATAACGCTCATTCCTGAAATTGATATGCCAGGGCATAGCGCAGCTTTTACAAGGTCGATGGGAGTAGATATGCAAACTGCAGAAGGAATGGAGATTTGTAAAAATATTGTAGCAGAATTGTGTACAGAGTTGGATGTGCCCTATGTTCATATAGGTGGTGATGAAGTAAGGATTTCCAATAAGGAGTTTTTGCCGGCGATGGTGGCAGTTTTAAAATCATTCGGTAAAAAGGTAGTTGCCTGGAACCCCGGAGGTAATTTGCCCGAAGGTACTATGCTACAGATGTGGAATGGGAAAACAGTCCCCAAAAAAAATTATCCTTCTATTGATTCTAGGCATTTGTATTTAAATGCATTTGATCCGTTTGATGGAGTGGCAACGGTATTCAATCACCAGATTTGTGATACTGCTAAGGGAGATTCCAG
>CANJDY010000059.1 GCA_947472635.1 Chitinophagaceae bacterium | reverse complement strand
CAGGCTTAGTAGTAATCACCGGTGGAGAACCCTTGATGCATGATCTTACTCAATTAACCAAAGCGCTAAAAGAAAAAGGATTTGAAACCAATATTGAAACCTCGGGGGCACACCCTCTGAGCGGCACTTGGGATTGGATTTGCTTATCGCCGAAAAAATTCAAATCTCCCCTACCCGAAGTAGTTCCTTTTGCCAATGAACTAAAAGTAGTGGTATTCAATGAATCGGATTTTAAATGGGCAGAGCAATATGCTGCCCTCGTATCACCGGAATGCAAATTGTACCTGCAACCTGAATGGGATAAAGCCGCTATCATCACTCCGTTGATTATAGACTATATCAAACAACATCCCCAATGGGAACTATCCCTACAAATTCACAAATATATCAATGTGCCATAAATTCTTTAGTCAAAGTTCATATCCTCCAGCGGCGGACCGAGATCAAATCTCGTCTCGCTACAAAGCCTCCCCGAATTTTAGTAGTATCTTTTTAATACTAATTGGTTTTATCGAATACCGTCTCCCAGGAACGCTCTTCTTCAAATAGGGTTGATTTTGCATTGGCCTGAACAGTAATAGACTTACCATCATTGCTCAACTTCCAAACCTCATTTACGTAAACAAATGCTTGTTCCTGAACATTTGTATTATTTGGAGTGGGGGTAATCAGGTGTACTATTGAGTTAATAGTCATAGTTTGTCCATCAGCTGATAACTTTACGGTAAACTTCTTTCCTCTTTCCCGGCCATGATTAATTTGGCTTTCTTTACCGTCGAAGGGCAGTTTCTCCCGGCTTTTAGACAGCGCTGCGTCAGGCGAAGAGTTGGGTATTTCTATGGTTAGAAAATCTGCCCGCTCTGCTATTTTCATTGTTTTAGAGAGCATACGATCACCCTCGCCATATGAGCAAACAATATTTCCGCCCATACTTATCGACTCTTTGGATTTCCATTCGCCAGAAAAGTTAGCGCGATGATTGTCATTTTTTTGCTGAGCTTGTCCGGAAAAATAAATCACCCCGGTTAACAGAATAATCAGACAGGACAAAACACATTTTTTATTTTTCATAATTTTATTTTTAATAAGTCCTTTGTGGGTTGTATAAGGTATATTAAATTTAATCACTTTTAATCGTAAAAAAAAACTTCTTGAGGAAAACACCCCCAGAAATCTAGTCAAACCTGGCCATTTCGGTTTTTCAAAATTTAATACCTTACAATTCAACGCCTTATTTTTTTCAAAATCGTCATCCATCTTTTTCCAAAATAATTTAACACTTTAACAGACCATTTATATAAGTAAGACCATTTCGTTATATCTTCAATGGATGAATGATAATCAATGGTAATTCATCTTAACATGCTTCAAAAAAACAGCCTACTATTTGTCTTGCTTACTTTGCCCTTCTTTGGCTTTAGCCAATGGTACAATCCTGAAAAGGTAAATAAGAAGGCAGGCATCCTCTATGCACAGGCCTATGATGCGGCGCAAGACCAACAATATGAAGTGGCCATTGCAAAAATCAACCAGGCAATTAAGCTAGAACCCACATTTGTAGATGCCTTTTTATCTAGGGCCGGCATTTATGCCAATCTCAAAAAATACGACTCCTCAGTAATTGATTTTGAAAAAGGCTTCCAGCTGGACTCGGTTTACTCCATCAACTACCTGCTTCCTTATTCCATTTCGCAGGCAGGCTTAGGGCAATTTCAAAAAGCCCTCCATGCCGTCAACCGTTTTTTACAATCCGAAGGGCTCAATTCACAAAGTATTCGGGCGGGAAACTATCGCAAAGGAGTATACGAATTTGCCCTAGCGTTCGAAAAAAAACACCCCCTCAGCCAATATGTTTTTGCGCCACAAAATTTGGGGGATGCTATCAATTCAAACGCGCTAGAATATTTTCCTTCACTGACCATTGATGGTAAAAAGCTCATCTTTACTCGACGTATTAAGGGTGATGAAGATTTTTATGAATCCGATTTAACCGATGGTAAATGGAGCAAGGCCCAGCCACTGGAAGGAAAAGTAAATACCGATCAAAACGAGGGGGCCCAAAATATTTCTCAGGATGGAACCTGTATCATTTTTACCGGATGCAATTATCCCGAAGGATATGGTAGCTGCGACCTCTATATTTCTTTTAAAACCAAACAGGGATGGAGTGAAGCTGAAAATCTAGGACCAATGGTGAATACCGATTTTTGGGAGTCTTCGCCTTCTTTATCTCCCGATAAACAGGCCATCTATTTTAGCAGCAACCAGCCAGGTGGATATGGTGGTAAAGATATCTGGGTGACTCACCGAACTATAAAAGGGAAATGGACTAAGGCTAAAAACCTTGGTCCTGTGGTGAATAGTAGCGGTGATGAAGGTTGCCCATTTATGTATGCAGATAATCAAACCCTTTTTTTTAATAGCACCGGCCATCCAGGGTATGGAGAAGCAGACCTTTTTTTGTCAAAAAAATTGAATGACAGCACCTGGAGCGATGCGGAAAATCTTGGTTATCCAATCAATACCATTGATGAAGAAGGATCGCTGATTGTAGCCGCAGATGGCAAAACCGCCTATTATGCCAGTGACCGTGGAAATAGTATTGCCGGCCTTGATCTTTATCGCTTTCAATTAAGACAAGATCTACAACCTCCAAAAATATTGTGGGTGAAAGGACAGGTGTTTGATGCAAAAAATAAAAATGGACTACCCTCCTCCGTTGAACTAACAAACATAAATAGTGGTCAACTCATCAGCAAAGTACAGACAGATGAAACCGGAAATTTTTTGACTACACTTCCAGTTGGCAATGACTATGCATTCAATGTGAATAGAAAAGGATACCTGTTTTATTCTGAAAATTATAATTTGAATGACCGGTCGATTGATTCAATTTTCACTGCAAATATCCCCCTTCAACCCATTGAGGCTGGAGCAGTAATCGTTTTAAAAAATATTTTCTTTGACAGTAAAAGAACTGAGTTAAAACAGGAGTCAACAGTAGAATTAAATAAAGTAATCCAATTACTAAAAGAAAATCCCCTGCTAAAAATATTAATTACCGGACATACCGACAATGTAGGAAGGGCGGCAGATAATGAATTACTTTCCAATGGTAGAGCCGAATCGGTGATTCGCTACATTCTAGCCAGTAAGCTTATTTCAAAAGACCGGTTACAATCAAAAGGCATGGGCGAAAACCAACCCATTTCCGATAACACCACAGAAAAAGGAAGGGAATCCAACCGGAGAACAGAAATGACCGTAATTAGTAATCAGCCCAATCCCTAAGTAGATTACACTTGTCGAAATAAAATTAGGGTAGCTTATGTATTAAATATTATTTATATTTGATATCACCTACCTTCTACCTGATGACAGATGAACTGCTACACCAAGTTGCCCTAACCTTGGTTCCAAATATCGGAGATATCCATGCCAAAGCACTGGTAAACCGATACGGCACTGCACAGTCAATTTTCAGCGCAAAAAAAAAGGATCTCGAAAATATGGATGGAATCGGCTCTGTAAGGGCAAGCAGCATTAAAAATTTTAACAATTTCCAACGCTGTGAATCCGAAATAAAATTTATTGAAAAATACAAAATCACCCCGCTTTTTTTAACAGATAAAAATTATCCGCAACGACTGCTTCATTGCTACGATAGTCCGGTACTCCTCTACTACCGGGGCAATACAAATTTAAATCACGCAAAAATTATTTCAATTGTAGGTACCCGTAATTATTCTGACTACGGCAAATCGATTTGCGAAAAATTGCTGGAAGAATTACAGGAGGAAAATATTGTAGTGGTAAGTGGACTGGCATTTGGCATTGATACCATCGCCCACAAAGCCGCTCTTAAAAATAACTTGCCCACGGTGGGTGTACTCGCACACGGACTCGACAGGATTTATCCAATCCAAAATAAAACCCTTGCAAAACAACTCGTAACAAAGGGTGGATTGCTCACTGAATTCAGAAGTGAAACCAACCCGGATAAACAAAATTTTCCAAAAAGAAACAGGATTGTAGCCGGCATCTGTGATGCGGTATTGGTGATAGAAAGTGGGAAAAAAGGAGGCTCACTCATCACGGCAGAATTAGGCAATAGCTATCATAAAGATGTATTTGCCATACCCGGTAGAACCAACGATAGCAAAAGTGAAGGATGCAATTATTTGATCAGAACAAACAAGGCCTCATTACTCACTTGCGCAGCCGACCTAAAGGAAATGATGAACTGGAATGAGCAAAAAAGAATTCTGCCAAAAAAACAAAGGGAACTATTCATTGAGCTAACCGAAAATGAAAAAATTATTTACGCCCTTCTGCAAAGTCAGGAAAGTATCCAAATTGACCAATTGTATTTTAAATCGGGCCTCAACAGCAGTATGGTTGCCGAAGCGCTGCTTTCACTCGAAATGCAGGGCGTACTCCTTAGCCTACCGGGCAAAGTTTTTAAACTTGCCTAAAACCAATGTTGCCACTCCCTATGCTAGCTAAACAATTGATAGTAACTTTTGTTGTTACAAAATTAACGTGTACGCAAGGGTTACGTAACAATAAAAATTTATTTTTATTCGATTAAACCACTCACCAATAAATAAGTCATACCTTAAGAAAAAATAAGTAATATGTACATTTCATTACGGCCATGGGTAATCGAAGATTCTGCTACCTTAACAGCATGCTTCAACAATATCAATATCTGGAACAATCTTCGGGACTATATTCCGCATCCTTATACGGTAGAAGAAGCAGGGAATTTTATTGCTATCCAGTCTGAATTATTCCCCACTCAAAATTTTGCCATTTTAAATGAGGATCAAATTGTAGGTGGAATTGGCATTTCCTTGCAAGAAGATATCTACAAAATGAATGTGGAATTGGGCTATTGGGTAGCGGAACCATTTTGGGGAACTGGAATTGGCACCATTGCGGTAGGATTATTAACACAATATGTTTTTGACAGTTTTGCCATCAATCGGATTGTAGCAGAAGTATTTGAACACAACAAGGCCAGCATGCGGGTATTGGAAAAAAATGGATTCTATCTGGAAACCGTTCGACGAAAAGGTATTTTAAAAAATGATTTATTAATGGATGATTACGTTTGGGTGAAACAAAAAATATTTTAACCTTCATTTCATTTTTCAGAGGCAATAGGTAACTATTATTATACAAACCAGTACTTCAGCAATCACTGTGCTTAAATTAAAAAATCAGACGCACAAATCACATTGATTTCGCTCAACCAATTTACTCACCCGATAAAATTTCAACAGATGATTAAAAAAAACATTGCCACCAACGAATTCGGATTTGTATTTAATCCTGCCACCGGTGATTCGTATAGCAGCAACCCAATTGCTGCAGAAATTATCCAGCTAATGAAAGAAAACAATTCACTCAATGAAATAAAAAAAGCTTTGTTGGATAAATACGAAGTAGATAAAATGACCATAGAAAAAGATGTGGATGATTTTCTGCAAATTTTAAAGGAAAATAATTTACTGAGTAATTAACCTAATAAAAAATTAGCTATGACTGACATCACTCAACCAATCGTAATAGCAGTTACCGGACTCAATGCCATAGATAGCCCTGGGCCAGGCGTGGCAGTCATTAGAGCCATCCGAGACGGACTCAACAGGCCAGTAAGGATCATAGGCCTAGCGTATGAAAACTTGGAACCCGGAATTTACATGGATGGCATATGTGACAAAACCTATCAAATTTCTTATCCTGCAGCAGGGCCAGAGGTTTTATACAATGCAATCAAGTACATTCATGACAAGGAAAATATCGATGTGATTATTCCAAATTTTGATGCAGAGCTTTACAATTTCATCACCATTGCTCCCCGGTTAAAGGCATTGGGAGTACATTCTTTTTTACCAAGTTTTGAGATGTTTGATGCGAGGGACAAATTAAATCTTTATGCCTTTGGTCAAAAACATTCTCTACTAGTACCGAAAGACAAGGTGATATACAACTCTAATGAACTTGCTCAAATCGGAGACGATTTTGGATACCCCCTTGTTGTAAAAGGAAAGTATTATGATGCAATCGTAGCCTATACCTTGGAACAGGCACAAAAAGCTTTTTATAAAATCAGTGCCAAGTGGGGGCTTCCAATAATTGTTCAGCAGTTTATACATGGAACTGAAGTAAATATTGCCGCACTCGGTGATGGAGAAGGAAACGCAACGAGCATTATCCCAATGCGAAAAATGTATATCACTGACAAAGGAAAAGCATGGGCAGGCATTACTTTGGAAGATGACGCACTAATTGAGCTAGCCCAAAAATTTGTGGTAGCTACCCAATGGCGCGGCGGATTTGAAATAGAAATTATGAAGACAGCGAAAGATGAATTGTACATCATGGAAATCAATCCTAGATTTCCAGCTTGGATCTATTTATCAGCCGGCGCCGGACAAAACCAGCCAGCTGCCCTTGTGAAGATGGCACTGGGAGAAAAGGTACCCGCTTTTACAACCTATGATGTGGGAAAATTATTTATCCGCTATAGCTGGGACTTGATTGTAGATGTTTCCAAATTTCAACAATTCACCGCCTTCGGTAATTTATAAAGCTAACCTGAACAATACTATCATTATAAAACTAACCATATGACAAAATTAAAATATGAACGGCCCCTAATCAAAAAAATGAATGCGGGCATGATGAATAAAGCCGGTGCGCAAACTGAAAATACCCCGGTAACCCACATTGATGGTGTATCTGTAAAATCAATCATCCAACAATATGGTAGTCCTGTTTTTGTACTTAGTGAACAAAAAATTCGACAGAATTACAAATCTGCCGTAAGAGCCTTTAACACCCGCTACCCAAAAGTTCAATTTGCCTGGAGTTACAAAACACATTATAACAATGCTGTTTGTAACATCTTCCACCAAGAAGGAAGTTGGGCTGAAGTGGTAAGTGGTTTTGAATATAAAAAAGCATTGGGTAATGGTGTACCAGGCAGTAATATTATTTTTAATGGTCCAGATAAACATGTAGAAGAAATTACAATGGCCATTCAAAATGATTCCTTAATTCATATTGACCATTTTGAAGAATTGTATTTACTCATTGATCTATGTGCACAACTCGATAAAAAAGCGCGGGTAGCCATTCGGGTAAATATGGACACCGGCATCTACCCAATGTGGGATCGATTTGGCTTTAATTATGAAAATGGACAAGCATGGCAGGCCATCAATAAAATCATCGAATCAGGTAAAATGAATTTGGTAGGCCTACATTCACATATTGGCACCTATATGTTGAGCACAGCAGCGTATGGAGTGGCCGCCGCTAAATTGTGCGACCTGGCAGTAAATTGTAAAAGCCAGCTGAACACTACTATAAAATATTTAGATCTAGGTGGTGGTTTTCCTAGTGCCAATACCTTAAAGGGAGCAATTGGCTTAGTACCCACACCTTCGGTAGATGAATTTGCCGAAGTGATTACCAGCACCATTTTAAATTATGGTTTCAAAACAGAAGAACTACCCTTATTGATATTGGAAAGTGGCCGCGTAATGATTGATGATGCAGGATATCTGTTAGGATCCGTATTAGCCAATAAAAGACTAAGTGATGGACGCAAAGCAACCATTATGGATTTTGGAGTAAATATCATGTTTACCTCCTTTTGGTTCGATCATAAAATTAGTCCTGCACAGGAAGTAAGCCAATTCAGTGAGGAAACAGTGATGTATGGCCCTTTATGCATGAATATTGATATTGTAAGGGAAACCGTAAGTTTGCCATTGCTAAACCGAGGTGACCATGTAGTCGTTCACAAAGTAGGTGCCTATAACATGACACAATGGATGCAGTTCATAGCAATGAGGCCAAATATCGTTTTAATAGATACCAATGACCAAACACATGTAATCAGAAAAGCGGAAACACTTGACTACCTCGAACAACTAGAACTAATTCCAGCACACCTTCAAAAACAATCATTATAAAAAAGCGATTCCATAGCACAGTACCACTAGCAAAAGCATTGCTGAACAGTTATTCCATGTTATTTTTTTCAAATAACCTCCTGTTCTCCATGCTTTTGCTGATAGTGTCTTTTTTCAACCCCTATGCCGGACTCTCAGGATTAATCGCAGTACTGCTTGCCATCGCAGTTTCTTATTTTACTGGGCTCAATAAAACGTCTATTCAAAATGGAATATACAGCTACAATGCCTTAATAATTGGCATCGGCATGGGGGCGATCTATAATTTTAGTTATGCTTTCTGGCTAGTGCTTATTTTAGTAGTTATTCTTTCAGTAGTGCTTTCCCAAATATTTCAAATTCGTTTTGGCAAATATGGTCTCCCTTTTTTAACCCTTCCCTTTGTACTTTGTTTTTGGATGGTATTATTGGTGGGAAAAGATTTTGCCGCTATTGATTTCTCTCTCAGAAATATTTACTGGCTAAATGATGCGTATTCTCTTGGAAACCACACACTGGTAAGGTTTATCCTTTTTATGGAAAAACTAGCTATGCCACCGCTTTTATCCACTTTTTTTAGAGCACTGAGCTCATTGTATTTTCAAAATAATATTTTAGCCGGATTGATTATTGCAATTGGAATATTAATTCATAGTCGAATTATTTTCTCTTTGATCATCATCGGTTTTTTATCTGCCTATGGTTTTAATACCATTGTGATGGCCCATCCAGAAGGAATGAATTATTACTTGCTCGGTGGAAATTTCATTCTAGTCAGTGTTGCCATTGGTGGATTTTTTGTAATCCCCTCCTTTCATTCTTATTTATGGGCCATTATCAGTGTACCCGTTACGTTTATCATTGCCATGGCATTGGGGACGGTGACAGGTCAATGGAATTTGCCAGTTTTTTCAATGCCCTTTTGTATCACCGTTCTTGCTTTACTATATTTTTTTACAGTAAAATCACAAAAGGGAAGAGTTGTATTAACCCCTCTGCAACTATTCTCCCCCGAAAAGAATTTGTACAATTATCTAAACAACAAGGAAAGGTTTTTGAACGGCAATAATATTCGTTTGCAATTACCCTTCATTGGAGAGTGGATGGTATCGCAGGGATATGATGGAAATATTACACACAAGGGAGAATGGGGTAAAGCGCTGGATTTTATTATTGTGGATGACGCATTAAAAACTTATGATAAGTATGCGGCTACTCCTCAACACTTTTACTGTTACGGAAAACCGGTATTAGCACCCGCAGATGGATTTGTTCAGCACATAGAAGATTATATTGAAGACAATGAAATTGGAAAAATAAATCAACAGCAAAACTGGGGCAATAGCATCGTAATAAAACATGCTGAAGGCTTATTTACTAAGATGAGCCACTTGCGTAAAAACTCATTCAAAGTAAAAATGGGAGATTATGTAAAGCAGGGAGATATTATTGCCTCCTGCGGAAACTCTGGCCGATCACCCGAACCACACTTGCATTTTCAGGTTCAGACTACCTCTTATATTGGCAGCAAAACATTTGCTTATCCTTTTGCGCACTATATTGAAAAAAAATACGGAAAAATAACTAGCAAAGAATTTGCTATACCGCAGGAAACCGCCCTTGTTTTTAATGCCCCACACAACAAAACCCTGCAAGCTGCTTTTGAGTTTTTACCAGGATACAACCTTACCGTAAATGCCGAAAATATGGAAGAGGGAAAATGGGAAGTTTTTACGGATGCTTATAATCACAGTTACCTCTTTTGTCACGTTTCAAAATCTATCGCCTATTTTAAGCGAAATGAAAAATTCTTTTATTTTACGGCTTTTGAGGGAGACAAGGAAAGTTTACTTTATTATTTTTACTTGGCTTGCTATAAAATATATTTATCAACCGACCCTGCCGTAATCACCACTGATCAATTCCCTTTACAACTAACAAAAAACACCCTTACAAAGTGGCTACAGGACATCGTTTCCCCCTTTTATATATTTAGCCGCCTTTATTACGAATCAACCATTGAGACTGTTTCAAGCGACTTTTTAAATGCTGCTATCCAAATCAAAAGCAAACAGGTATTTCAATTTTTATCCATAAAAAAAATAATTCAACAATCAGCAATAGAAATAAAAGAGAATAGAATCTTTAGCTTTACATTTCATAAAAACAACCAACAAATAAAAGCCCTATGCACACCAAAAGAATACTAATAATAATGTTTGCTGGGTTATTTATTTCAAAAATAAATGCCCAGGTTAGCAAAATCGAAGTATCGGTAGATTCCCAATCGCTGGCCTTATACAATAGCGGGCAATGGAAAGCATTGGTTATTTTCGGTAAAAACAATATCCAGCCAGGAACAGATTTCACATTGCTGCGTATGCGCATTGGCTATGCTGCATTTATGTTGGGAAATTACAGCGAAAGTTTAACTCAATATAAAAAGGTATTTGATGAAGACCCTGATAATATTACCGCCCTCAATTATGTGTATTTAAATAATCTCTATTTGAATAACTTGACTGCCGCAAAATATTATTCAGCCAAAATTTCGGATAAAAAACAGGAAAAAGAAATAAAAACTGCCCTAAAAATATCTTCTATCTCAACCGAATACAGTTTTAAAACACCCACAGACACTATGAGGAAAACTGCGCAATATTCTCGGTTTGGGGTCAATGTACAACTTAGCAACCGATTGGAACTTGAGCAGAGTGTAGCCTTTTATAACCAACTTATTAATGAGCCCAATATAAACGCTTCCGTTACCCCACCCCCTCCTAACTTTCCACCCGGAAATTCAACTAGAATAAGACAATTGGTTGAAAACACTCGAAGCATTTCCATTCAACAGAAAGAATACTATGCAAAATTAGCCTATGCAGCATCAGGAGAAATTTCTATGCTGGGTGGCTTTCATTTTTTACAAACTCCTTTTAACAATCTAATTTACAATAACACCATTTTTTTTGCAGGCTTGAAATATACTACCCCTTTTGCACATATCAGCTTGCTATCAAGCTTTGGAAAGATTTCTGACAGT
>CANJDY010000058.1 GCA_947472635.1 Chitinophagaceae bacterium | reverse complement strand
TCATTTTCACTTTTTTATGTACGACATTTTACAACTGAACGATATGCTCGTTCCAGAGTTGCAGGATATTGCTGAGCAACTTGCTATTCCCAATTATAAAAAAATAGACAAACAGGACCTTATTTACAAAATCCTGGACAATCAATCCATTATGAGTGCAGAAACCAAAGGAAATCAGGAAGAAAAACCAAAACGTAAAAGAACTTTAAAAGTTACGCCCGCCATTAGTAAAGAGGAACCCGTGGCAATACAAGAAAAGGCAGAACCAAGAGCAGAGTCTAAGTCAGCCAAAAAACTCGACCTTCCTGCAGATAAAAAAAAGGCAGCAAAGAAAGTTGAGCTGGAAGAAGATGATGAAGAAGAAATGCAACCCATCACCAACGAACAAACAACTGTTCCTGCTGCAATAGCCTCTTTATTGCAAGAAGAAGATATTCAGCAGCAGCAACCAGAGTTGCAGCAAACTGAAAATGCACAACAGTCCCAAAATACCGGCAAACAGTACCAGCAACGCCGAGATACCCAAGTTTTTAATATAGAATTTGATGGCATCATATTAGGAGAAGGTGTATTGGAAATGATGCCGGATGGATATGGCTTTTTAAGAAGCAGTGACTATAATTATTTATCATCACCCGATGATGTATATGTTTCTCCTTCGCAGATAAAATTATTTGGTTTAAAAACAGGAGATACCGTATATGGATCTGTTCGCCCTCCAAAAGAAGGTGAAAAATACTTTGCGCTATTAAAGGTAGAAACCATTAATGGAAAAAGTCCGGATGAAGTAAGAGACCGAGTTCCATTTGATTACCTTACTCCATTGTTTCCTTTTGAAAAATTAAATCTTACTACCGCTTCTAATAATTACAGCACAAGGATAATGGACCTCTTTACGCCAATTGGTAAAGGCCAGCGTGGATTGATTGTAGCCCAGCCCAAAACAGGTAAGACCATGTTGCTTAAGGAACTAGCGAATGCGATTGCTGAAAATCATCCAGAATGTTACCTGATGATTGTATTGGTAGATGAAAGGCCGGAAGAGGTTACAGATATGGAGCGTAGCGTGAAAGCGGAAGTAATTGCTTCTACCTTTGATGAGCCTGCAGAAAAGCATGTGAAAGTTTCCACCATCGCCTTGCAAAAAGCAAAACGTTTGGTAGAATGCGGTCATGATGTGGTGATATTGCTGGATAGCATTACTCGTTTGGCGAGAGCTCATAATACCGTTGCCCCATCAAGTGGTAAAGTGCTGAGTGGTGGTGTGGAAGCAAATGCGATGCAAAAACCAAAGCAGTTTTTTGGTGCTGCCCGTAAAATAGAATTTGGCGGATCATTGACTATCATCGCCACCGCTCTAGTAGATACTGGAAGCAAAATGGATGAAGTTATTTTTGAAGAATTTAAGGGTACCGGTAATATGGAACTTCAACTGGATAGAAGATTGTCTAACCGACGTATTTACCCAGCCATTGATATTGTAGCATCTTCTACCCGTAGGGATGATTTATTACTGGATAAGGAAACCTTCCAGCGGATGTGGGTATTACGCAAGCATATGGCAGACATGAATCCTGAAGAAGCCTTGAATACCTTGTTGAAGAATATGAAGGGAACAAAAGATAATGCGGAGTTTCTGACTTCTATGAATGGATAATTTCATACGCTGATAGAATTAAATATTTTAAGGGCTGCTGAATTTTTCAGCAGCTTTTTTTGTTAGTATATTTACGCTCATTAAATGAATAACAATCCTATCAAAAAGGCTACAACAAAATGGCAGTTCAAAAAATTACGATAGAGCCTTTTCTAGAACTGGCAGCACAACATACGGTACTGGATGTAAGAAGTCCGGGAGAATATTTGCATGCCCATATTCCAGGTGCATTCAGCCTTCCTTTATTTACTGATGAAGAAAGAAAGGTGGTGGGCACTGCTTACAAACAGCAAAGCAGGGAAGTAGCGATTAAGATTGGGTTGGATTATTTTGGCGTAAAAATGCGAGGAATGTTGGACGTAGTGGAGAATTTACTAAATGAAAAAAAAATAAAAAAGGGAAATGTAGCGTCTATTTCTCAACAAACGGTTCTTGTTCACTGTTGGCGGGGAGGTATGCGAAGTGCGGGTATAGCATGGTTGCTAGACCTGTATGGATTCAAAGTGTATACTTTGTCAGGTGGGTATAAAATGTACAGGCAATGGGCGAGGTCACAATTTGAAAAAAAGTACAATTTTACAATAATAGGCGGATATACCGGTACTGGAAAGACACTGGTTTTAAAGGAATTAAAGCGTGTAGGGAATGCTGTTATAGATTTGGAGGGATTGGCGAATCACAAAGGATCAGCCTTTGGAGCATTGGGTGAAGAACCGCAACCATCGCAAGAAATGTTTGAAAACTTGCTAGCCGTTGAGCTGGCTAGAGTAAGCCATCAGGTGAATACTCAAATTGACCCTGCCCCTTTCAAGCCTGCAACAGCAGTGATTTACATGGAAGATGAAAGTCAGCGAATAGGGCTTTTAAATATCCCTACTGCCCTGTGGGATACGATGCGCAACAGTACGGTAACCTTTATCAATATTCCATTTGAAGAAAGGTTACATTATCTTTCAATAGAATATGGAAAATTTGAAAAGGAAAAACTGGTGAATGCCATCATACGGATACAAAAGAGACTGGGTGGACTGGAAACAAAAACGGCCATCAATCATTTATTGGAAAACAATCACAAGGAGTGCTTTCGCATTTTATTAAAATATTATGACAAGTATTATGAAAAAGGCCTTCACAACAGAGGGCCGCTATCCGAATTGTTGACTACCATTTCTTTCAATAAGATGGATATTGCAGCTATAGCCCAGTCAGTGGGGGTTGCAAAGCGAGCGCCAGAAAATATTTTCAATGCTACTAAATAAATAACTGCCAACACAAAATCGATCAAATGGAAAATCCGCAATTGGATACAATCAAACTTACTCAATATTCTCATGGTGCAGGATGCGGCTGTAAAATAGCTCCTAAAATTTTGGATGAAATTTTGTCGAGTAATATTGCTTCTCCGGATAATAATAAATTAATAGTTGGTAACCATAGCAAAGACGATGCTGCAGTGTATGACCTTGGAAATGGGACGGCGCTGATTTCGACTACAGATTTTTTTATGCCGATTGTAGATGATCCCTATGAGTTTGGAAGAATCGCCTCTGCCAATGCAATTAGTGATGTATACGCCATGGGAGGAAAGCCTATTTTGGCAATCGCAATTTTAGGTTGGCCAATCAATGTTTTGCCTCCTGCTATTGCGCAAAAAGTAATTGAAGGTAGCCGGAGCATATGTATAGAAGCAGGTATTCCACTGGCTGGTGGACATAGCATCGATTCTCCAGAGCCAATATTTGGATTGGCAGTAAATGGACTCGTGCCGATTGAAAACATTAAGCAAAACAATCTAGCTAAAGAAGGAGATATTTTATTTTTGACAAAGCCTTTGGGTGTGGGCATTTTAACAACGGCAGAAAAAAAAGGAATCTTACTCGACCAACACAAGGGAGTGGCGGCCAATCAAATGATGCAATTGAATGCAATAGGTGAAGCACTGGGTAAAATAAAAGGTGTGACTGCAATGACAGATGTGACAGGATTTGGATTACTTGGTCACCTGGTAGAAATGGCTGAGGGAAGTGGACTGAGTGCAGTAGTTGATTTTAAAAATATCCCTATTATTATCAGCGACCTTGCAGGTTATCTCGATCAGCAGTCGGTTCCAGGAGGCACAGTAAGAAACTGGGATAGTTATGGCAAAAAAATAGGCCCTATTACAGCCTATCAGCAGTCAATTTTGGCTGATCCTCAAACCAGCGGCGGATTATTGGTAGCTGTAAATCCAGCGGCAGCAGAAGAGGTTACAAATATTTTTCGACTTTACGGATTGGATCAATTTACTCTTCCAGTGGGTATTTTTATCAAGCAGCAGCCAACTGTAATTACTATAAAAAGTTAATTCTGACTAGCCGAAAAACCCTATCTAGCCAATCTGGCAAATTACATCAGCTTGTCAATTTTTGAAGAAAGTTGCCGATCCTTATCTGTAACTACATCTCCAGCATCATGGGTATTTAGCCATATTTCCACTTGGTTATATACGTTGGTCCATAAGGGATGATGGTTCATTTTTTCAGCTTCCATCGCCACGCGAGTCATAAATCCAAATGCCTCCGAAAAATCATGGAAGGCAAATTTTTTGTACAAGGCATTGTTCTTTTCTTCCCACATAGTTTTAAATTGAAAACAAGTTAATTAGCATTTCAGTATCAAGCATCAATGCAAAAAATAATTTTGTCAGGTAATTAAAAAATAAGGTGCTGCTTATTTTTTATTTTTTCATTCGTCATTTCGTTTACCAACTGTATGCCGGGAAGTGATTTTATTGACTGCATCAGCGTTTTCAATTCTTTTTCAGAAATGAACTCCCCCTTGATGAGCCATACAAAATCAAGGTGTTTAAATTCAGGTAGCAGGTATTCACCGTCAAATTGGTTATTGTATAGGTAGTGGGTAATAGAGGTAGATGGAACAGCATATTCGTAAATTGAAAAAAAATACTTACGCTGCTGTTTGGTTAACACAATTTCAATATCGTTGTTAACTCTAAAATTAAAACCAAAAATCTGGTTTAGGTGCCAGCTAAAAAGATAGTCTTTTATGGGAGCTACAATCCCTAAAAGGACAGCATCTTCAAAAAATTCTTGCGCAATGCTTTCGTTATCAATTTTAAGTTTCATGGTATTAATCCCTAAAGGTGAGTATTGCTATTATGTAAATTTCAGAAATTTAAATCAGAATCCCTGCCGAAAACTCAAAATATTGGCATGGTTTCTTGGTAGTGTTTTTCCTCCTCTAGTACAAAGCGTAATCAAATTAAAAAACAATATCAAATATTAGTTCAGCCGCTAATCTTTTTACCTTTATCCGGGCAGCATCACCTTTTGAAAATTTATTTAAGGTTTCCATATAAGACTGCATATCTGAAAAGGCATGCGCTCCGATTTGCAGAATGATATCACCGGCCTGAATTCCTGCTTTTTGAGCTATTTTACCATCGGTTATACCATCTGCCCTAATCCCTTCGCCACTGTAGGTGTAATCCGGCATGATGCCTAGGGTAACTCTAAAGCTACTCTTAGTGCTCATAGGGATTTCTCTGGTTTTGGTAAAAGCTAGTTGACCTTTGATGTTAGCTTTTTCAATCAATGAATAAATCAATTTTACTATTTGCAGTTCGCCTACAAAATTAATTTTATCGGCATCATCGGATGGCTTATGGTAATCACTGTGCGTGCCTGTAAAGAAAAATAATACTGGAATTCCCTTCCTATAAAAAGAGCTGTGGTCACTTGGCCCTGTGCCACTACTGTCCATACTTAAATTAAAATATTTATCTTTTTGTATCAACAAATTTCCCCACTCCGGCGAAGTGCCATAGCCTCCAATGCTTAATCCCCGAGAGCTATCTTTCAATCTTCCAATCATATCCATATTAATCATATAATTAATCTTGGAAAAATCGGTGGTAGGGTGTTCGGTAAAATATTTTGATCCAAACAAGCCTAACTCTTCGCCTGAAAAAGCGATTAAGAGGAAATTATTGTTTTTAAATTTGATGCCAGCCTTCAGCATTTTACTCAACTCTATTAGAGCACCAGTTCCACTGGCATTATCGTCGGCGCCATTGTGTATTTCAGGATTACTGCCTGTGAAGAGGGAGTTATGATCCTCTCCGTATCCCAAATGATCATAGTGAGCGCCAATAACAATAGTCGTAGGAGCATCGTTATTGATATATCCAATTACATTGTGACCTATTCTTTTTTTATTATCAATAGCAATTTTAAGTTTTATATCCAATGTAGCCGTCTCGTCGGTCAGGTACTTTTTGGTAGCGGCCTTGGTTACATATATGATAGGAATAACAACGGAACTGGATATTGCTTTGGGTTCAAATTTCAGACCATCATTGATGGAGTTGCTATTAAAAATAAAAAACGCGTTAGCTCCTTTTTTTGCCGCATCCGTTGCCTTTGACACAATCCCCTCCATTAAATCTGCATGCGGATTTTTTTTACTGGCTTCGATTAATTCTTTGATATCGTAAAACCAAGGGCTTGCATTTTCCTGTAAAGCTAAAGAGGCAGTTGCTTCTAGAGATACATCCGGACTTGTGAAGAAAGGAAAATAGTCTTCGTTAACTTTCAGGTCATTGCCATTAATAATTAAATGAGAAATAGGGTTTAATTCTTTTCCATCATTCACTTCAAACTCCTGCAGCCAAGTTTCGTTTTCACCTTTTGCCACCAAGCCAGCTTTTTCGAATTCTTTGCTGATGTATTCATAAGCCAACTTCTCTCCTTTTGTGCCGGTTCTTCTACCCTCTAGTAAGTCATCGGATAAATAAGTGATGTGTTTCTCAAGATTTGACAAGATCAGCTTGTCAGCCTTTTTCAGCTTTTGAGCGCCAGCAAAATGAAATGAAAAGAACAATAGCCAAAATAGTTGCTTCATGGGTTAGTTTTATTAATTGTACAAAGGTAATTCAGCCAGCTCCTACTATTGTAAACAAACTGTAAATTATTTTACCACCGGGGCTAAAATTTCCTACAACATCTTTAAGGCAAGTCTAAAGCCGAGCATTTATCCAGTCCAGCCGGATTTCGCCCAGATCCCAATCATTTAAAATGTCATTTTTCAAAGATTGTATCGTACATCTTTTCAAAGCATGCTGGAACGCATATTTTTGGCCATTCTTTTTCATTACATTTACCTAGTTTCTTATTTCGTAACCATAAACCATTGTTAGGGGGTATTTTTGCATTTCAGTAATCTACCAATCGGCTGAGTACATTCTATTTTGAAGAAAAATATTAATATAGCATTAGTAGGAAACCCCAATAGCGGGAAAAGCTCCCTGTTCAATGCTTTAACAGGATTAAATCAGCAGGTGGGCAATTTTCCTGGCGTAACGGTAGATAAAAAGACCGGGCAATGCCTTATCGGAGAAAATCTAACTGCTACGCTAATCGATTTACCTGGAACGTATAGCCTCTATCCAAAGCGATCAGATGAATGGGTTGCATATAAAGTCTTGTTGCAGCAGGATGAAGATATTAAGCCCGATATGGTATTACTAGTGGCTGATGCCAGTAACCTGAAAAGGAATCTATTGTTCTGCTCACAAATTATTGACTTGAAAATACCCGTGGTAATGGCTTTATCCATGACCGATCTAGCCAATAAGAAAGGGACCGAAATTGATATCAGCGGTTTGGAAAGAGAATTAGGGGTACCGGTGGTAATTATTAACCCTAGGAAGAACAAGGGGATCCCCCCCCTAAAAAAAGTTATTGAGCAAACATTCAATGCCAATTTTACAGCTCCTCGCGAGTTTATTGACAATTCATCTTTGTCCGAAAAGCCGATCGAAGAAATGAAAGGGCTATTACCGGAAATAAGTGATTACACAGCTTTACATTATCTTATTAACCATGAGCATTTTAAATTAGAGCCTGCTTTGCAGCAGCGTATTGAAGGGATTGCTGTTGCCAATAATTTCAACCCCACCAAAACGCAGGCGGAGGAAATCATGAAGCGCTATGGCCGGATCAAGCATATCATGAGCCAAACTGTAGTTGAAGCGGACCCTTTGCAAAAGACACTTTTTACAGAAAAGCTCGACAATATTTTATTGGATAGAAAGTGGGGATATTTGATTTTACTGGCTGTTTTATTTTTGTTATTTCAAAGTGTGTTTTGGGTTGCACACTATCCCATGGATGCAATAGAATGGAGCTTCGGAAAACTGAGCGGTTGGCTAGGAAATGTATTACCCCAATCATGGTGGAGCGATTTGTTGATTAATGGCGTAGTGGCCGGTTTAAGTGGGATACTGATTTTTATACCGCAGATTATGATTTTATTTGGGATGATCACCCTGCTGGAAGACACTGGTTATATGGCACGGATTAGTTTTCTTACAGATAAACTGATGCGCAGTGTAGGGCTTAATGGAAAAAGTGTAATGCCGATGATTAGTGGTCTGGCTTGTGCGGTACCTGCCATCATGAGCGCTCGAAACATCGAGAACAGAAAGGAGCGGTTGCTAACGATTATGGTTACCCCATTAATGAGTTGTAGTGCACGGCTGCCGGTATATACCATTTTAATTGCTTTGGTGATTCCATCTAAATTGTATTTTGGTTTTTTAAGTATACAGGGACTGGTAATGATGGCATTGTATCTGCTGGGCACAGTAATGGCACTGTTGGTATCTTTTGTAATGAGCTGGTTTATCGATATAAAGGAAAGGAGTTTCTTCATATTGGAGCTGCCGGTGTACCGTAGTCCAAGGTGGGGCAATGCCTTGGCCACCATGGTGGAGAAGGCAAAAATATTTGTGTTTCAGGCGGGCAAAATTATTATGGTAATCAGTTTGTTATTATGGGTATTAAGTTCCTACGGCCCTTCCGCTAAAATGGCTGCAGTTACTAGCCGTTATGTGCAGCTCATCCAAACTCATCCACAGCAGCAAAAGGAATTGAATAAACAACGTAAAACTGAATTGTTGCAAAACTCTTTTGCAGGCATCTTGGGAAAGGCGATTGAACCAGTAATTCGTCCATTAGGCTACGATTGGAAAATAGGTATCGCGCTAATAACTTCTTTTGCTGCGAGAGAGGTATTTGTGGGAACCATGGCCACCCTTTATAGTGTAGGCGATGATGCCGATGATAACAACAATACACTCCGTCAAAAAATGTCGGCTGCAGTAAGGGCCGACGGAACTAAGGTATACAACCTTGCCTCGGGGCTCTCATTGCTTGTTTTTTATGTGCTGGCCATGCAATGCATGAGTACACTGGCAGTGGTAAAAAGAGAAACCCGCAGTTGGAAATGGCCAGCCATTCAGTTGGTGTACATGACCACACTGGCTTATTTAATGAGTTGGGTGACGTACTTAATTTTTAGCTAGTTTTTAAAGCCAATACGATTTTACCCAACCTCAATGGCCGTTAATTTTTTTAATGAATTTTTAATGAAGTTTTGATTTCGTAAAAATAGGTTTCTTCATAAAGTGCTACCACATCCAACCAGACATACGTTGAGGTAAAGGTAGAATTCGTCTGCAAGCCAATGTAGGAATAGCCGGAAGCTGGTTTTTTAATCAAACCATTTCTAGACTCGGTGGACAGTGCACTGTTTTTCAAATCATAGGCAAAGGCCGACCGGTAATCATCTCCCGAATAGTTTAGAAACTTTTTGATTTCCTTTTCTTTGTCAAAAAAGAAAACATTCAGTGTGTATTTTTCATCGATATCCGGCTTGGTGAGTGCGTTTAATATTTCTCTTGTAAGACTGGTACTTGTTCCCGAAGACTCCCAGATGGTTTTCCCAAACAATTTATATTCATGATAGGTTTTATCAACTTCTTCAAACAAACCCCCTGTGTTACCATTTTCTGTATTGTCTCCTGAAATAGTAAGTTTATATAAAAACTCAATTGTTTTTTGAGGGACATCAATGGGAGCATAAATTTTGGATTCCCCAGAAAAACTGGAAGAAGCGGCAACTACAAACTTTTTTGGTTCATTGAACACACTTTTGTAGACCAAACGTTTAGCAGTAATGGATTTGGGTGTTTTGGAACTAAGTGGGATGCTGTCACGGATTAATTCGCACACTGTGAATTTAGAGGCTAGGTCTCGGGGTTTTCTATTCACCACCAGGTCGTAATAAACAGGCGTGATGGATTCAACAATTACAGAAAAAGCATTGCTACGCTGAACAGTAAATGTATAGTTGAACTCCTTATTTTTAGATTGTGTGATTACCCTGCCACTTCTTTCTTCAACAAGGGATATTTTATTGATATTATTATCAGCTGTGAAATGCAAGGAGATGGAATCTCCTTTTAGTCCATAGAAGGAGGCCATCAATTTTCCTTCAGATAAGAATTTCTCTGATTCATCAACTACAGTTTGCTCTTGTAAGCTTAGCAGATCAGCGATTTTTGTCTGTATGGTCAATACTAAATCTTTATCTAAAGCTGAAAGGGCAGGCTTGTCGGTTTCCAAAACAAGGAGCGCATGTTTCGCATCTTTTACTTCCTGAAGAGAAAGGGCATTTTTTCTATCCAAAGATGCAGACAATTGCTCCAATGGGGAGTTGCCTACTTTAGTAATATTAGCGACTGCTTTATTTTTTTTGCTACTACATGCTGGCATAAGTATCGGAAATAATATTAATAGGAGGAGATTTTTCGATTTCATGCTGTTTTATTTTTGATGAACATTGGTTGCTTTATTTGTATTACCATTTCAGTTGAATACCAGCTTTCATAGAGTAATAGTATGTCTTGATAGGAACCAATCGATAGTCGTCGTAGGTGTGGTCCCAATGAATGGCAAAACTTATTTTATTAGTGATCTTTACGTTTGCATTTACATCTATGAACCACCTAGCTGAAAAAAAATGACTGTTCAGGGGAAACTGAAGGTAGGAAACCAGTGATATATCCAGATTATCATTTACTTTATTAGCAAATTTCCAATATTGGTTTAGCCGAACCAATGAGCGTTGAACGATGGCATCGCCAATAGCCGCATCCTTATTTTCAACTCCTGCCCAATTCCATTGTTCATTTTCGTAAAAAAATCCTACTCCATAGTAGAGGTCCTTTGTTTGTTTGTCAAAAACCATTGCCCTGAGATTGCAGCCTGTAACCTTCCGGCTAATCATTCCTAGGGCACCATTCCATTGTAATTGCGCAAACGACTCATTGCTCCATTTGCGTTTGTCGTTGTCCCGATAACGTATTTCTGCATATCCGTCATTTTGAAGTACTTCTTTTCCATTCAGCGTAAAACCATTGCTGAGCGAACCAACTATCACGTACTGGTTTTTAAAAAACCTGTTTATTTGTATTTTTGAATCGATATCTAGTAGGCTTTTTTTAATTTTTTCGG
>CANJDY010000057.1 GCA_947472635.1 Chitinophagaceae bacterium | reverse complement strand
TGAATATTCTTTTCCCGAAAGAATAAACAATGTACCTATCATGGGAGCCAAAAATGCGGCTAAACCATTGAAAGATTGTGCAAAATTCAGTCGCGTAGTTGCACCTTCGGGGTCGCCTAATTTAGTGGCGTAAGGATTGGCGGCAGTTTCGAGAATCGTAAGACCGCAACCAATGATAAACAGACCTAATAAAAAGACTTCAAATGTGCGCGTATTGGCGGCGGGTATGAATAAAAAGGCACCCAAACTGAATACTAATAACCCTGCAATGATGCCTTTTTTATAGCCAAATCTATTAAGAATAAGTCCTGCTGGAATTGCCGAAAGAAAATATGCCAAATAAACAGCCGTATCGACAAAGGTAGATTGAGTATTGGTAAGTTGTAAGGCTTTTCTAAGATGAGGAATCAAAATACCAGTAAGGTTATTTGAAATTCCCCAAAGAAAAAACAAACTCGTTACCAGAATAAATGGGAAAACCCATTTATTTGGCATTCCACCATCCGAAGTGATTTTTACATTTGAATTGGGAGTTAAAGCCATTTTTTTTATTTTTTAATTATTAAATATAATTTGGACTACAACATTACAAAGTAAAGTTTATTTATTTTGTTAGTATCACAAAGTTCTTAACCAACAATATAGAACCAACAATATCGTGTAACCAAGCACTCATATTATAAATAAAAATATGAAGCTTGTTGCAAGTGGAAAATTAATTGAAACTAGACTGCTTAATTAGTTCATTATTATCCTAATTTGCTTGATATTTAACCTCGACTGAATTATGCACCAATGAAAATTGAAAAAACAGAAATTACCCCGCGCCTAAATAGTTATATTTCGGTAAATAAACGGGAGGAGTCTTTTTTTCAGTCCCCTTTTCATTATCACCCCGAATTGGAATTGGTATATGTACTAGAAAGCAACGGAAAAAGAATTGTTGGCAATTCTGTTGAACCATTTGAAGCAGGCGATATGGTTTTTCTTGGATCTAATATTCCACATGTATGGCTTAATGACGAAATGTACTACAGAGGTATTGCCAAACTCAAAGCCAAAGCAATCGTAATCTACTTTAACAAAGATATTTTCGGCCATTTGTTTTATGAATTAAATGAGACTAAAAAAATTGGCACTCTTTTTTCTCAAGCAACTAGAGGAATCAGCATTACCGGTAAAACAAACCTACTGATTGCACAGAAATTAAAAATGCTATTAAAAAGAACCGATTTTGATATCATTGTGGGCCTATTTGAAATTTTATCCATTCTATCTGACAGCAAGAATCTTGAATTTATCAATGCTGAATCCTATACACCAGCTGAAGACAATTCCAAAAACGATCGACTTTCAAGCGTTTTTTTACATGTTAAGGAACATTACATGGATGATATCACCCTGCAGAGCATTTCTAAAATTGCCAACCTTACACCACCATCCTTTTGCAGATTATTTAAAGCAAGAACAAAAAAACATTTTGTAGAATACTTAAGCGAAGTGAGAATTTCGAATGCCTGCAGATACCTAATGGAAAGCGACAGAAGCATTTCTGAAGTCGCATATGTATGCGGCTACAAAACAGTATCGAATTTCAACAAATTATTCAAAAAAATAACAGGCTTAACCCCGCAAGCTTATAAAAAAAATACAACTGGATAAAAAAATTTAAGGTCAAAATATTTCCTCATAAAGGACATTAGAAAACTTTAATTTCTCTTTATAAAAAAATAAATCAGCCAATTTGAATTCGCTGCATTTTATTTGCATAATAAATAGGTTACATTTAACCTATATTTATTCTATTTTCACTTTAATTCTGCTTTCTTAGATGCAAATACAGTTATTGAAATCAAAGGTACACCGTGTAGTAATTACCGAAGCTAACCTGCATTACATGGGCAGCCTAACATTGGATGCAGACATTATGGATGCAGCAAACTTGCTGGAAAATGAAAAAATCCATGTAGTGAATGTAAATAATGGAGAAAGGCTTGAAACCTACTTAATCAGGGGTGGAAGAGGTACCGGTGTCTGTTGCCTCAATGGGCCAGCCGCAAGAAAAGGCACTGAGGGAGATCCTGTTATTATAATTTCTTATGCTATGATGGATTTTGAAGAAGCGAAAACTTTTTCTCCCAAGATTGTTTTCCCAAAAGAAGGAAATCTACTTTAATGCTAACTACCAACAACAAAAAGGTTATCAAAATAATGGTAACTGGGTAGACGCTGATTGATTGACTACTATTGGCTGCTGAAGAGCAGCAGCATGTTGAATGGCAAACAATTCCGTATGGGAATACCTGGATGCAATGATAATCTGAATTCCGTCGGAATGTGCATCAAACAATTGCTGAACCAGCTGCACATTATTATTATCATTCGAAAGATGCGAAAGGAATAAATGAGTCATGAAACTAGGGCGATGTTCAGTAAATATTTCTAGTGCCTGCCGATTGGATAAATGGCCATTCCCTCCCCTAATACGTTCTTTCAGAAACAGGGGGTATTTCCCTTTATCCAACAAGTCTTCATCATAATTAGCCTCCAGTAAGGCAGCATTACATTGACTAAAGTATTTGTTTACTTGAGCACAGGGAGCCCCGATATCTGTAAAAACACCCACCGTTACTCCCTTGCACGAAATGATAAAACTGTGGGGATCTACCGCATCATGAAGTTTTGGAAAAGCAGTTACCGAAAGCGCCCCAATAGTAATTGGCATATGTGCCCTAAAATCATTGACCAATTCCTTATTTACTGGCACACTACAATGCTGTAAAGTTTGACTAGTAATATAAACTGGTAAAGAATATTTTTCAGAAAGTCCAGCAAGCCCCCTGATATGATCCGAATGCTCGTGAGAGACAAAGATTGCTTTTACATTTTTCATCGAAAGCCCTAGTAATCCCATCCGCTTTTCTGTTTCCCTACAGGATAAACCAGCATCCACCATGATGGCTTCGTTTTCATTGCCTATATAATAGCAATTCCCATTACTGCCCGAATTCAACGAAGTGATAAATAATGACATCTTATTACAAAGATAACCTCCAATTGCTTAAAAATATAAATCCCCAAACCTAGGAATAAATGTAAAATTTAAAATATACACAAAAAGTATCGTTGATAACAACTCGCCAAAATATATTTACTTATAGTGGTTTAGAGATACTGTTGATACATAGGTAGTATACTGAGTTCAAAAGAATGAAGGCTTTCACGAATCATCCAAATGTAAAGGATAATTATTTCATAGCTGACTGCAAACAACGTTCTACAATATAATCGGCCCACCAAGGGCCCTGCAAAACCCCCTTGGTTCCCAATCCGTTGAACATAAACATTCCCTTATATTGCAAATGCTGCTGAGCAATCACTTCCCGATTTTGAGTGGTTGGTCTGATAGCAGCTTGGTGATCAATCGAAGTGAAAGGATGGATAAGCATATTTTTCAGTTGAGCCTCGATCAATAATTTACTCGCTTTTTCTGGTTGTTCGGAATCATTATTCCATTGATAGGTAGCTCCCGCTTTATACCTATTCGTTGCTGATGGAACCAAATAAATTCCGTTTTTCTTAACAATCTTGTCAGTAAAAGAATCAGCACAATCAATGGTCAATACCTCCCCTTTGCAAGGGATAATTTTGTTATCAAAAAAAGGATTATTGAATGCCCGGTATCCTTCACAAAAAAAAATATTTTCAAACTCCAGCCCCCTATATTCCATCTTATCGTCGCTTATTTGTAAATCCTGATACAAAAATGTTGCTGTTAACAATTGGTTATTTTTTTTTAACCAGTTTCCAAAAATATCCATCCATAATTCGCAATTCACCCAACCAGAATGAGTAATCTCACAAGCCCCATTTTTCTGATCAATACCAGGTAAAGATTCTGAAACAGGAACTATATGGTCTGAGTAGGCAGGCTGGAGAGATTTGAACAGAAACTCGGCTTGTTCCTCGGCTGAATTAAATACTTGGTAAATATTGGCTAGCTGAATAATATTGGCACCTATCAAATCCGCTATTTCTTTATAAATTTTTATTGCAAAATGGATTTGTTGCAATGCTAAGGGTTGGATGGTTTTTCTTTTACCACTTAACGGGGTAAACATTCCTGCAGCAATACGACTTGCTGTGTTTTGACTGCCTGGGTCAATCACCAAAAAAGGGATCTTTTTGCGGTGAAGCATATGGGCCACCAGAGAACCAGCAATCCCCTGACCGATTACAAGTGTATTAATTTTTTTCATTAAGATCTTTCCACGTTATGCTAACAGCTATAACAATAAAGATACTGCAAGTGACATGGAATAACCGCTTATAGCTAAAAGAATCGCCATAATATGGCAGAATAGAAATAGATTAATTATGTAAAGAGCAACTATTCGGCTCATTGCAATATTGAAAAGTGAAAACAACCCATTCAAGAAAAACAAGGGCAGACCCTATTTTTACTACCCTATACTAACTTCCCGTTGCCAATTTTGCATAAGTGACGGAAGGGGTAAATTCACAGAACTGCTGCCTTGCCACAGTTTTGCACCGCCCTTTATTCCATCTTCATTCGATACCAAGGAAATCGTATCATCCAGCGCAAGGGAGATAAAACAAGCATTACCCCCGCCAATAAACAAATGGTCATAATTAAATACAGACTTTAACACTTTCAATACTTCTTCCACCCGCTTATTCCAAACGGCTGTGCCAAGATTTTCAAAGGCTCTTTTACCAACATACTGATCATAAATCATATTTCCAATAGGATGCTGAGAAAGTTCTAAATGAGGAAGCAAGGAACCATTCATAAATAGTGCAGATCCCAATCCAGTACCTAATGTAATAAGCATTTCAAATCCGACTCCCTGTACTACTCCGAGCCCCTGCATATCGGCATCATTCACTATTTTGACAGGGCATTTAAATTCATGCTGCAATATTTCTCTTAGATTAACCCTCTCCCACTTATTAGGAGCAATACTTGGAGCTGTAAAAACTATTCCATCCCTCACATAACCAGGAAAACCTATAGAAACTTTATTAAAAGTGGGGAAATCACTTACTAGGCTTAGGATGGCCGCTAGTAATTTTTGAGGACCAGGTAAATGAGGGGTATCCACTACATGATACCCAATCTGCATTTCACCCACTGTATTTAAAATAGTTCCCTTGATATAGGTTCCGCCTATATCAATCGAGAGAATCCTATCGACACTCATTTTTTGATGCATACCTATTATTAATTTATACTATAACTAAGACTAAACTATTTATTTAAATAATTAATAGACTTTTCATAGAAGATAAAGTTTAATCAAAATAAAAAAATATTTTTAGCACTAAACGTCAAACTTCAATTCACAAAAGAAGCAAACGCATCAAGCGATATCACATCCTTTATTTACAACAAGGGTGATTTTTCAGAAAGGAGATTTAAAGGATTTTGAAGCCACGGAAAAACTAAGCTTCGGTGCAATTTTTACCTTACGAAAGGTTTTAGCAAGGAGACGTTTACAATAATTTCAATTCAAAAATACAGAAAAATTATATACGGTTAGATAATTTCTAATGCTGCAAATCAAAATTACTTGATACAACTTTTTGAATGCCCGCCAATGTAATGGAAATAATCAGGGTGTCCATTTGTTTGGTTACTACCATACCTTCCTGTTCCAATAGTTCCAAATGCTGGTGAATGATGCTCCAATCTTGAAATTGACGCAAAATAATTTCTCTTGGCCTACAAAGATACGTAACAGGATTTGGGTCCTGGTGCGCAATGGTATAGATAGTTTCTAACGTCTTATAATGAGATTCCATTCAATAAATATATTTTAAAAAAAAATCAGGGGGATAAAATTTATTAACAATTTTTAGCGAAAAAACATAAAATCAGTTAAGATGGCCAGTCAACCTATTGACAATTCAGCCATATCAAAGATTTTTATATAGATTTCAATGTTATTAACTTATTTTTTACACCCAAAAAAATGACAACAAAATGCAATTTACATATAAAAAAATAAAGTTTTATTTGGATTATTAATATAAAGCATTTGATAAAAATCTCTTCCAATTGCCGAGCATAATATTGTCAATATCACTGCTGGTATATCCCCTTTTTGAAAGTAATGACGGTAATAGCTGTATATCAGAAATAGTGTCCATATCAAAGGGGGATTGTTCTTTTCCAAACCCACCATCCAAATCAGAGCCAATACCTATATGAAGTGTATTTCCTGCCAGTTGGCAAATATGGTCCATATGATCAATCATCTTTTCTAGACCACAATTGATTGCATGAGCAGTAGATTTTCCACGAACCCATCCCGGAACCATCATCCATACATCCAATGCCAATCCAATTACAGCACCCCTTTCAATTAATACTTTTATCATCTCATCACTCAACTGGCGATTATGATTTACCAAATGCCGGCAATTATTATGACTAGCCCAAATATTTCCTGTAAAAATATCCATGGCATCCCAAAATGCATCATCACATAAATGGGTAATATCCAAAATCATTTTCAACCGGTCCATTTCCTTCAACAATTCTTTACCTGCTACAGTTAAATGACCAGTTGAATTGGTTCCATTGGCATATCGCCCGGGGCCATAATGTGCTGGCCCCACTGCCCGTAATCCATATTCATACGCAATATGTAAATAATCAAGGTTAATGAGTGAATCTGCCCCCTCCAGGCTTAAAATATATCCTATTGGCTTAAAAACCAACGGGTCACCCGTTATCCATAGATCCAGGTGCTTTAAAAGCCCGTCCAAGTCTTTAATCATTACCATCTCTCCGTTTTGCTCCATAGCTTTATACCATGCCAACTGTGCCTGGGTTTGTGCCCAGGCTTGATCGGGAGAATGCCAACCGGAAAGTTGGCTATCAGGTGGGGCATACCGAGCAATTTGAGTAGCCACCACCAATCCGATATTAGCACTTCTCAATTCTGGAAAGGCGACCGTTCCCATTCCTCTTCCAGGCTTATCAACCAATCCCTTTTCCCGCTCCCGGATATCCAAAACAGACTGCCGTAAATCACGGTTCCATTCCATTGCATTCATGCTGAGATCCAAGTGTGCATCGATGGTAAACATGAATAGAAGATTTTAAATAGTTAGTTTATATAATGGGATGTCAAATGGTTATTGTACGATTTCTAGCAATCACTTTCCACTCAGCTACTGCGCTATTATTTTGAATTAACACAGCAGTATCATACAAAGCAACTGTAGGGCAAATATGAACCGGTACACCATACAATACATCTCCTGGTTGAAAAAGGGCTGAATTAACTACTTTCACTACTAGGTGCTCTTCACTTTGGGAAATAGGAACCACATCGGGAGCATTTAAAAAATGAATCCGGGGCAAGGGGTTTTCAGCTGCCACAGATTTATGGCCAAGGTCGGTGGTAATAGTATGTTCATCAATGATAGAAATTACCCTTGTAATCACCAGCGCTGCATAATCAAATGGTTCATCTGGCAGCAAATGCTTGTATCCCCAATCCCAGAAAATAAATGTACCAGGGCTACACTCTGTATTTACTTGCTTGGCATGAATGGGAAATGAAGGTGAACCGCCGGCCACAATCAGCATTTTTTTATTGCTAAGGGCTTCCAATATTTCTTTAAGTATCTTCAGTTTACCAAGTCCTATTTCGACTTTTTGCTTTCGCAATACTACCTCCGTATCCCTAATATGCCCATCATACATATGAAGTCCTTTAACTTGTATGCCATCGAGCAACTGAAGGGCTTCAAATAAAAACAGGGCCTTGGGTGGGGTAATTCCTGTTCGGTTCATACCTGTATTGATATCAATAAAAACATCTAGGCAAATTTGATGAGCCAGGCAGATGGAAGATAAATAATTAGCAGATAGCATATTATCCACCACACAGGAAAAGGAAGTAGCAGGGTATCGAATGATGAGTTGAATAAGTCGATCAGCCTTGGGGCCAACAGGTTGGTAAGCCATTAAGACATCCTTTGCTCCAATCATGGCAAGCATTTCAGCCTCGGCAATGGTGGCGCATTTGAATTTGTAAATCCCAGCATCCATCATCATTTTACACACTTCCGAAATCTTATTGGTTTTTACGTGCGGGCGCAGACGGGCCATATCGAAGTTTACCATTTGTTTCAATAACTGGATATTTTCGTATACCCGTTCTTGGTAAATGACCAATGCAGGAGAATCGATGGTCTCTATATTATTTATTTCATACCAATGCATGATGATACTTTTATGCTGTATAACTTTTCCCTTATTGCTCAGCGTATGGGATACTTTTTTTGTTACATTAATATAAAGCTAGACTCCGCCAAATTCATTATCAATTTAGGCGAGCTCGAATAAAGTTTCAATTTCCACTGAAATATTATCAGGAAGCGAGCCCATTCCTACAGCACTTCTTACACCTACCCCTAGATCATCTCCCCACACTTTTGCAAACAATTCGCTACATCCATTGATAACATAAGGATGTCTTTCAAAACTAGGAGTACAGTTAACCATTCCTAACACCTTCACTACCCTTTTGATTTTATTGAGTGATCCAAGATGATGAATCAGTGTTGCCAAAATAGATAGGCCAACCAGCTGGGCGGCAAGTTTTCCCTCTTCCATTGTCATAGATTCACCAATGCGTCCCAGCATCAAGGTTCCATCAATTTTTACTGGGCCATGACCAGAAACATAACAAAGGTTTCCGGAAATTAAGCAGGGCTTATATACTCCAATTGGTTTGGGCGCCGGCGGCAATTCAAGTTGCAATGCTGAAAATCTTTCATCTGGTGTCATATAGTTTGTATTATCAATGAATAAAATAATTAAGTACCAAAACTGAAATCAGCCCCATTACTGAAACAAGGGTTTCCATTAGCGACCAGGTTTTCAAAGTATCCTTTATTGACATATTAAAATACTCCTTAAACAACCAAAAACCAGAATCATTCACATGTGAGAACATCATGCTACCGGCACCTGTTACCAAAACCATTAAATTTGGATCGACACCAGAAGTTAAAATCATTGGAGCCATAATGCCTGCCGTAGTTAATCCTGCTACAGTGGAAGATCCTAGTAATACCCGAATAATAGCTGCAATACTCCAGGCAGCTATCAAGGGTTGTATATCCATAGAATGAACCAACACTGCAATTTGATCACTAATCCCTCCTTCAATCAAAACCTGTTTTAATCCCCCTGCTCCACCTATAATCAATAAAATGATAGAGATATCTTTTATTGAATCAGTCATTGTCTGCATGAGGTCTTTAATTTTCTTTCCATTTTTTATACCCAGGCTGTAAGTTGCGAATAACAATGTAATTGCCATTGCTACAATAGGGTCCCCCAATACCTTACATGTATTGGTGAAAAAGTTTTGAGAGGAAGTGGTAAGGCTTACAATCGTATTGAGCCCAATCAATAATATGGGCAATACTGCAGTAAAAACACTATAGAACATTGAAGGAAGTTCTTCAGCAGGTACATCCCTTCCCTTGAAAAGCTCCAATGGTTTGGTGGTGTATTTTTTTAAGGTACGCGCAAACAAGGGCCCTGCAACTAAAATTGTTGGAATAGCTACTAACAAACCGTATAGCAGCGTAAGTCCAAGGTCAGCATCAAATTGTTTAACCAAAACTGTTGGAGATGGATGTGGCGGAAGAAACCCATGAGTAACTGACAATGCTGCCAGCATGGGTAAGCCAATATACACAGCAGAAATATTGTATCGATAAGATAAGGTAATAATAAGAGGGACTACCAACACGAATCCTGTACCATAAAAAAGCGGAATGCCTATGATAAATCCAGTCAGCAATAAAGCCCACAAAATATATTTTCTCCCAAACATTTCCATTAAGCCGGTTGCAATTTTTTGGGCGGCGCCGCTATCAGCAATTAATTTTCCCAACATGGCGCCCAAACCAAGTATTATAACAATAGATCCCAATAAATCACCTATCCCCTTTTGAAGTGCATTGGTAATCGTAGAAATATCCATTCCATTTGAGAATCCTATTAAAATAGAAACTAGAATAAATGCCAGAAATGGAGAAAGTTTAACCCAGGTAATTAATAAAATTAGCAGCGCAATCCCAATAAGAAGGATAATGAAAGACATATTAGAAATGATGAGTTAAAAACTAAAGATATATAAAATCAACAGCATCCGGATCAATGCAATCAAGTTCTACTAAAAATAAATCATAACGTGATAAGAAAGTAGCCGCAAAGGGCATTTTAAAATCCCCCATTGGATAAATGATAGTTTTCCAATCATCCATTATTTCACTACCTTAGCTAATTAAAGGTTGCTTTCATACCATTTAACCAATCACCAATTTTAAAATCAACATATGACTTACCAAACGGTGTAAACATTTTTATAAAGCCACCATAACAATCTAAATTAATTATCCAATTTATTTATAGTAAATCAGCATATCCCTTTTTCATAAAATGAAAAAGGGATATGCATGAAAAGTACAAAAAGGGATGTTTACAATATCCTTGTTTTTTTTAAAATAATTAACCAATCAATATGAAACAAACCACCATTTCAAACAGATTGTATTCTTTAGATGCTTTGCGCGGATTTGACATGCTTTGGATAATGGGCGCAGATGAATTATTTCACGCGCTTTCAAAAGCAACTGATAACACCTTTGTTCAAACTGTCGCCCTTCAGTTGGAGCATGTAAAATGGAATGGTTTTGTTGCCTACGATATGATTTTTCCATTGTTTCTTTTTATTGCAGGTGTAGCAACTCCCTACTCTGTAGGCAATGCATTGGAAAATGGTACGCCTAAAAAACAATTGCTTTTTAGGGTAATCAAAAGAGGATTACTACTGATCCTGTTGGGAGTGATGTACAATAATAGTGGACTTGCCTACAATCCAGTTTTGCAAATCCGAATACCTAGTGTACTTGGCAGAATCGGATCTGCCTACCTGTTTGCCAATATTATTTATTTATATGCAGGTAAAAAAGCACAGCAAATATGGCTAGTGTCCCTATTAATTGGCTACTGGATACTACTTAGATTCACCTCCTC
>CANJDY010000056.1 GCA_947472635.1 Chitinophagaceae bacterium | reverse complement strand
CATTACCACCAGCGCATCAAAGCTTTTCATGTAAAAGACGCTGAATTCAACCCCACAGGTAAGCAAGGTGTGTATGGTGGATACCAAAGTTGGGTAAACCGAGCTGGGCGCTTCCGTTCATTAGGTGATGGTCAAGTTGATTTTAAATCTATTTTCAGCAAACTCGCTGCCTATGATTATAAGGGATGGGCAGTATTGGAATGGGAATGTGCCATTAAAAATTCGGAGGATGGTGCAAAAGAAGGCGCACCCTTCATTAAAGAACATATTATCAAAGTAACCGAAAAAGCTTTTGACGATTTCGCTGGTTCAGGAAGCAATGAAGAATTTAATAGGAAACTTTTAGGTATCTGATTTTAAAAATCAATCCTACTTCAAAATACTATTTAGACTTAGAACAAGTGATTGAGAAAAACCCTCAGTCACCTGTTCTTTTTGATGCTTTTACAAAGCGGCTCAATTTTAACAAATTTCAATTCATTCGAATTAGATAAACACCTACCTTCAATAATTAAACATCTATTTCAATCAATTAGTCAAGATGAAATTTGCCGATTATCAAATTAAATAAATGGCGAAAACTGACTTTACACAAAAAATACACATGAAAAAATTATTACAAAATTTCTTAGTTCTAATTACTTTAATTGTTCCCATTTTTTCGATAGCTAATCCGGCAAGCAAGGGAGGTGAGTTTTATCAGATTACGGTATACCATTTTTCGAATTTAGTCCAGCAAAATTTAATTGAACAATACCTCAAGGATGCCTACTTGCCTGCATTGCATAAGCAGCAGATCAAAAATATTGGCGTTTTCACTTGCATCGCAAATGATACTGCTGCAGACAAGCGCATCTATGTGGTTATTCCTGTGCAATCACTTCAACAAGTAGTTAACTTACAAGAAAAGCTTGAAAAAGATGCAGATTACTTGACAAATGGGAAATTATATCTGGAAGCTTCCTTCAAAACCCCTCCTTACAATAGATTGGAAAATATCCTATTAAAGTCCTTCCCACTCGCACCATTTATGAACCTTCCAAAACTTTCTTCGACAGCGGCAGAAAGAGTATATGAATTAAGAAGCTATGAAAGTGCTACAGAAAATCTTTTTAAAAGCAAGGTAAAAATGTTTAACGAAGGAGGAGAAATTGCTTTATTTAAACGACTTAATTTTAATGCTGTTTTTTATGCATCCGTTATTGCAGGAAGCCATATGCCTAATCTAATGTACATGACCAGTTATGAAAACAAGGCAGATAGGGATGAGCATTGGAAAAATTTCAGTTCATCGCCCGAATGGAAGAAACTTACTGTTATGCCGGAATACCAAAACAGTGTTTCAAAAAATGAACAGGTATTTCTTCATGCAACAACTTACTCAGATTATTAATCTGCTGAAAGTGAAAATAATTATCCGCTAATAAGCTACTATTGCTACTTTAACAACTGAAGTTTTTTTTCTATTACTAAATTAAATAATCACCATTCAAAAACAACACCATGAATACACCCCAGCTTTTCAAAAAACTGTTTGTACCCTTGCTGATATTTATTTGTCTTTCTTTTGCCTTCAAAAAGAAAGAGCCTACCGTATTGATTTTTTCCAAAACAGGTGCATTTAGACATTCAAGTATTAAAGAGGGAATAGCCGCAATTACAAAAATGGGAGTAGAAAATAATTTTTTAACCGAGGCAACAGAAGATTCTACAGCATTTACGGATGAAAATCTGGCTAAATACAAAGCAATTATATTTTTGAGTACTACTGGAAATGTGTTGGGAGAAGAACAACAAAAAGCCCTCGAAAATTATATCCATAAAGGTGGTGGCTTTGTTGGCATTCATGCCGCAACAGATTGTGAATACGATTGGCCTTGGTATGTTAAAATGGTTGGCGCTAGTTTCAACGGTCACCCACACCAACAGATGGCTAAATTATTGGTTACTGATAAAGATAATATTGCTACCAAACACCTGCCCGCTATATGGGAAAGAAAAGATGAATGGTATAATTTTAAAAACATGAACCCCGATGTACACGTACTGTTAAGAATAGACGAGAGCTCTTATGAAGGTGGAAAAAATGGCGACAACCATCCAATGGCTTGGTATCATGCATTTGAAGGGGGAAGGGCCTTTTACACAGAATTGGGACATACAAAAGAGTCCTTTACTGAGCCTGAATACTTGCAGCATTTACTGGGAGGAATTAAATATGCCCTAAAAAAATAACCACTGATTGATTGTATAAAAAAACCCCAATGACTTCAATGTCATTGGGTTTTTTTTATACAGCTAAAGAAATTTACAATGCTTCTCAGCAAAACCTATAGCAACGGCAGCAAATTAGCAACTGCTTATAGTTCTCTTACCCAGATATTTCTGAAGCTAAGGGGCTCACTTGCATCACCATGTGCCTGTAATTTAATAGGAGAAGCTCCATGTTTTGTATATACGGGCTGCCCAATATAAACGGTTGCTCCTTTTAATGCTACATTATTCTGTACCAAAACTCCGTTATGGATTACCGTTACCCTTGCAGGTGAAAGAAGATCTCCTCCATCCTTAAAACGAGGGGCTGTCCAAATGACATCATACGTTTGCCACTCTCCAGGTTTTCTACACGCATTGGCCAAAGGAATATATTGTTTGTAAACACTGCCTACTTGCCCATTAACATAAGTCTTGTTTTCATAACAGTCTAGAATCTGTATCTCGTAACCTGAGTCGCCCTTACCGGTGGAGGCTAGAAACAATCCACTATTTCCCCTACCCTGGCCAGATCCTGTAATATTGGATGGAATCTGCCATTCCAGATGCAACTGGTAATCTGTAAAAGACTTTTTTGTTTGGATATTGCCTGTACCCTTCTTTACAGTAAACACCCCTTTTTTCACAATCCACGCGGCGGGTGAATTATCCTCAACAGACACCCACTCATTCAAATTTTTCCCATCAAATAAAATAATGGCATCCGACGGCGGCTCAATACCCTTTGGAGGTGTTACCACCTTAGGTTCCGGCTGCCACAACTCAGTGGCTGTAGGATCGCCCTTTTGAGCAATGGTTTGCTGGGCAGCAAATAGCAAAGTTGAAAATAATAAAAAGGAGATTTTTTTCATACAAATAATCATTTTTAATGGCGTTTATTTTTTTATTTAAAGGTCACTCTTAATGGGAGATTCCTGTCCCTACTTAAAAGTAAATTTAGGTGGAAATAATTAAAAAAATTGTGAAACCTTTATCAAATGATTTATTTTTGTTGGATACTACTGAATGGTTATATTTGATACTTCAACTAATTCAGATTTTCTAAAAAATATATTTTATGGGAGATACCCTCCAAATTAAAAAACAACCTAAAAAATACGATGTGGTAATCGTGGGATCCGGAGCCGGCGGTGGTATGGCAGCGTATGTATTGGCAAACGCAGGTTTAAAAGTATGCTTGCTGGAGGCTGGTCCAGACTATGATCCAGCAAAAAATTCTTCGCAATTAAAAAACCCATGGGAATCTCCCCGACGAGGTGCTAGCACAAAATTTAGACCCTTTGGCGATTTTGATGGATGCTATTGGGGATGGGAAATCGACGGAGAACCTTATACACATGCACCGGGTACCAAATGGGAATGGTGGAGAGCAAGAATGGTCGGTGGTAGAACGAACCATTGGGGTAGAATATCTTTACGATTTGGACCCAAGGATTTTAAACGTAAAAGTATTGACGGACTCGGTGACGATTGGCCAATCAGCTACGATGATGTAAAACCTTACTACGACAAAATTGATAAATTAATTGGTGTTTTTGGGAGCAATGAAGGATTGCCCAACGACCCAGACGGAATATTTTTACCCCCTCCCAAGCCACGCTTACACGAGCTTTTTATCAAAAAATCAGCTACAGACATAGGTATTCCCGTAATACCATCCCGTTTATCCATTCTAACCAAACAAATTAATAAAGATAGAGGCGCTTGTTTTTATTGTGCACAATGCGGAAGGTCTTGCAAAGCATATGCCGATTTCTCCTCCTCTTCTGTATTGATTAAACCTGCGCTTGCCACAGGCAATGTAGATTTAGTAACGAATGCAATGGCTAGGGAAGTGCTTACCAATAAAGAAGGATTAGCTACTGGCATTTCATATGTTAACAAAGAAAACATGCAGGAATACCAGGTAGATGGCAAAGTAGTAATACTTGCAGCCAGTGCCTGCGAAAGTGCGCGTTTAATGCTGAACTCAAAATCAGACCAACATCCTAATGGAATATCCAACTCAAGTAATGTAGTGGGTAAATATTTACATGACTCTACTGGTGCTGCCATGGGTGGAATATTACCCAATCTGATTGGTAGAAAAAGATTCAATGAAGATGGTGTTGGTGGTATGCATGTGTATACTCCTTGGTGGCTGGATAATAAAAAACTAGATTTCCCTCGTGGCTATCACATTGAATATTGGGGTGGTATGAGCCAACCAGCCTATGGTTTTGGCTTTGATATGGAAACCCAAAACGGCATGTTCCCTATCAACGGAAAGAAAAAAGAAGCTGGTGGATATGGAGCTTCCCTAAAAGAAGATGTTCGCTATCTCTATGGCGCCAATGTAGGCATGGCCGGCCGTGGTGAAAGCATTGCCATGGAATCCAACTTTTGTGAAATTGACCCTTCTGTAGTTGATAAATTTGGGATTCCCGTCTTGAGGTTCAATACCAAAAATAGTGAACATGAAATCAAGCAGGCGAAACACATGAAGGAAACCTTTAGAGAAATCATGCACAATATGGGCGCTGTTATTACCTGGGGTGATACCGAAGGTCCGGAAAGCGATTACGGACTTGCTAACCCAGGCAATATTATTCATGAAGCAGGGACGGTACGTATGGGAAATGATCCTAAAAAATCTGCTCTCAATAAATGGAGCCAGGCACATGATTGTAAAAATTTATTCAATGTAGATGGTGGACAGTTTGTATCACAGGCGGATAAAAATATTACTTGGACAATTTTAGCTTTGTCCATGAGAACCTCCGAATATATTGTTGATCAACTGAAAAAAAATAACCTGTAAACTTCCCTATTGTAAATTAAAAGGCCGCAGCCATCTGCTACCGGACTTTAGGAAAAAAATAAATGTATGGACAGACGTAAATCAATCAAGACACTATTAGTTGGCACTGCTGCAGCAGCTGTATTAATTGAATCTTGTGAGCCTAAAAATAAAAAGGAAGCCAACGCCACTGCTGATGCTGTTTTGAATCAAGATGATCGAATGGAGGAAGAGAAAATTGCTTACAAAAAACTTCAGGAACAAACATTTTTCACACCCGAAGAAATGATTACCATCACACTCCTAGGTGACATTATCATTCCGAAAGATCAAGTCAGTGGTAGCTCATCCGATGCCAAAGTGCCCGAATTTATTGAGTTTATAGTAAAAGATATGCCTGAACACCAGACGCCCATGCGGGGTGGTCTGCGCTGGCTAGAACTATATTCCCTCAAACGATTTGATAAGTCTTTTGCTGCTATTACTGAAAAACAACGGCTTGAAATAGTAGATGAAATCGCATACCCCAACAAAGCGAAAGCAACTGTAAAACAGGGCGTAGCTTTTTTTAACCTCATGCGCAACTTAACTACCACCGGCTTTTATACTTCAGAAATTGGTGGTGCAGATGTTGGTTACATGGGCAATGTTCCTAACCAATGGAATGGTGTGCCAGATGATATTTTAAAACAATACAATCTGTCCTACACTGAAAAAGAATTAAAGGAATGTATCAGCTTCGATGATAAAGCATAAATTCAATTCGGTAATACTTATTGGATATGAACTGTTTGAAATTTACAAATAGCTGATTTTTATATCGAACAGAAACTTTCTGAATCCAAAAAATAACAATATTTTCAAGTATGATTGCAATGCAATCATACTTTTTCTATTTAAGGCAATCAATGGTTGCTTCGTTTTTATATAAGTATAATTTTTTATTGAAACTTGAAAAAGGAAGAGAATACTTTTTACTTAAACACTGCTATTCAATGATGATCACTACTAAGTCCATCACATTGGTAAATGTAGCACCTGTTTTAAAAAGCCCCCCTATTTGTTCAAAAAAAGGATAGGCGTCATTGTTCAATAGATAGCTAGTGGCGTCCAGTTCTAATTCCTTTGCAGCTGAAATAATTTGCATGTCGGCAATTGCACCCGCGGCATCCGTTGGACCATCAGTACCATCGGTACCAGCTGATAAAAAAGTAATCGAATTTGAAAAATTATTGTCAGAAACTATAGTCAATTCTAGTAAGGCACTAAGTGCCATTTGCTGATTGCGGCCGCCAATTCCATTACCCTTCACCTTTACCGTAGTTTCACCACCCAGTAATAAACAGGCTGGCTTTACCCCTTGGTAGTTTTTACAGAATTGGATTAACGAACGCCCAACATCATCAGCATCCCCTATAAGCCCGTTATCCATCCGAGCAATATGATAACCAAGTTTCCTTGCCCGCAATTCAGCAGCGGCAAGGGCAATAGTGTTATTGCCAATGATTTTGTTGATCACCTTTTTAAAAACAGGGTCATTTTCTTTGAATGTATCCTGAAGTATCCCTTTACAACCATCCATAATTCGTGTATGAACAGGGTGAGGCAGGCGATTGATTAAGTTATACCTAGTTAATACCCTCAGTGCATCTTCAAAAGAAGTACTATCAGCTACCGTTGGGCCACTAGCTATTACTGCCAGGTCATCACCGGGTACATCAGAAATTATAAAACTAAACCAGCTCCCTTCAGGAGCAAATCGCAATATCTGTCCACCTTTTACAACAGACAAATGCTTTCTGATAGTATTTACCTCTTCGATAGTCGCTCCGCTGTCTAATAGTAATTGAAAGGTTACCTGAAGATCAGAAAGCGACAAGCCTTCCGGAACATCGATCCACAGCGAAGAAGCTCCGCCACTAAGTAAACAAATAACAAGATCATCTTTTTCTACTTGCTGCAATAATTGAAGCGTAGCAACCGTTGCTACCACTCCCTGCTGATCTGGAACGGGATGGGCCGCTTCAAGACAAATGATATTTTCTAGAAAAATCGAATGGCCGTATTTTGTTACCACTAACCCTTCCGTTATCAAATCGCCCAAAATATCTTGTACTGCCTTCGCCATGGCAGCACTGGCTTTTCCTGCACCAACTATATAAATTTTTTTTATTCCATTGACGATAATCTGCTCATCAAAAATATGCAGCAGCCCCTCCTTAATGAACAAATATTCAGGAATTAATTTTTTAGGCTGAACTGCCGATACAGCAGTCTCAAATATTTCAATCGCTTTTTCCCTGGCAGACATTTTACATATTTTTGACCACTATTCTACAATAGTATGAATTATAATTTCTCCTATCTTAAACAACTGATAAAATACTTTCAGAATTATATTCCTGCAGCCATTGTGATGGACTTATTTTCCACAACTGCCTTATATAAGGTTTCATTAATCGCGTGTTCGCTTTTAGCAATTACAACTGTAGCAACCGTATTGCCAATAATATTGGTAATAGCTCTAGCTTCACTCATAAAGCGGTCCACACCCAGCAATAGTGCCAACCCTTCTACTGGAATTACTTTGATGGCAGCCAGTGTAGAAGCCAATACAATAAAACCACTGCCAGTAACCCCTGCAGCTCCTTTGCTAGTTATCATTAAAATACCGATGATGGTTAATTGTTGCATCAGGGAAAGATCAATGCTAAATACTTGTGCTAGGAAGACAATACACATACTCAAGTAGATGGAAGTGCCATCCAAGTTGAAACTATAACCAGCAGGAATCAGTAAGCCCACAACGGTTTTATCACACCCGGCTGCTTCGAGTTTCAGCATGATGTTTGGCAAAGCAGGTTCGCTACTACTGGCACCTAAGGTAATTAGTAATTCTTCTTTGATGTAGATTAATAATTTCCATAAGCTAAATCCATTGTACCTACAAATAAGATTGAGTACAACGGCAACAAATAAAAATACCGTGATGTAAAAACTAAGCATCAACTTTCCGAGTAACAATAATGTTCCAAAACCAAATTGACCTATGGTATATGCCATGCCCCCAAAAGCACCGATGGGAGCAAGATGCATAATAAATTTCATGATATTAAAAATCACTTTATTTATTTTTTCAAAGCTAACTACTAGCGTGCTTCCGTAATTTCCCAGTTTACTAAGACCAGCACCAAATAAAATACTGAAAAATAATATTTGTAAAATATCACCCTGAGCGAAAGACTTGACTATATTATCGGGGATGATATGGGTGATAAAATCTGCCCAATTTAATTCAGTGGCCTGACTAGTAATTTTAATAACTTTTTCCGTCTGCAAATGACTGACTACAATCCCTACACCAGGCTGTACAATATGCACCACCACTAAGCCAATAACTAGTGCCAGCGTGGTTACAATTTCGAAATACAAAAGGCCTTTACCTCCTACCCTGCCCACTTTTTTCATATCCCCCGCACCGGCTATCCCTAATACAATCGTAAAGAAAATAATCGGCGTGATAATCATTTTTATCAGATCAATGAATTTTTCACTAATCACTTTTCCTACAGGAGCAAAACTTGGGAAAAGCCAGCCGACTAATACCCCAAGTATAATCCCAATGATTACCTGTACATACAAAATTTTAAAATATTTCATACTGATATTACTTAGCTGGAAAATGAGGTGTAATAAGTAATGGAAAGGTAAGGCTTCTAAAATAAATTAAAAAAATCAACTATTGTTGTAAGGATTGGCATTGATGGATAAAGTTTTAGCTTGCCTCATTTGGTCGTTTGCCTCATCGCTTCAGTAATCACTTTTCCCACACAGCCGCTCGGCATTTGTATGGTAAGCATCGCCGCTATAGTGGCAGCAATATCTGTCATATAGGTCTCTCTATTGGTATTTCCCTGTTGCACCTTCCACCCAAAAAACAATAAAGGAATATGCGCATCATAAGGATTCCACAATCCATGAGAAGTGCCTTTACTGTTGCCATCCAGATAGCCAGGCAGGGTTGTAAAAACTATATCTCCACTTCTTTTAGGATTATATCCGTTGGAAAACATTTTCTTTTGAGGCTCAGGCAATGAGGCTGCTTCAATAGCTTCGGTCTCAACTGCATTGATGATATATGCTTTATTTTTTAGCAGCGAGATGATCGAATGAACAACATCTTTCACGACCTTTTTTTGACGAATAATTTCATCTTGGTTTATATACACCTGGTAGTTTTGAACAGACGATACCGCTTTTTTAATTCCAAATTCAACTTCAATCTGCTGGTTCAGTTCATTAAAAATATCAATATCAGAAAAAGTTCCGCCAGGTATTTTATGCTGTGCTAAAAATGCTGGAACGTGTGCCACTCCATGATCTGCCGTCAAAAAAGTAAGGTAATTGCCTTTTCCCAGTGAGTCGTCTAGATATTGTAAAAAATCAGCAATGTCTTTATCCAAACGTAAATAAGCATCTTCTGCCTCAATTGAATTGGGGCCAAAACTATGTCCAATATAATCAGTGGAAGAAATACTAAGTGTAAGGAAATCAGTGAACTTACCAGCTCCCAATTTTTCATTTTGAATAGCAGATTTTGCGAAGTCAAACGTATAGGAAGACGCATAGGGCGTAAATTTAAAGGCTTCGTATTTTTCAGCTGAAATTAAAGAGGTCTTATGAGGAAACGTAACTGTTTTTTCCCCCTTGATAGCAGCCTCAAATGGCTGATTGTCGTCAGTACTCAAATCGTACTGATTAATTGGCAAGAGCGTATTCCAATCCTTGCTCATATAAACAGAGGGAAGATCTTTAGCATTCTCCTTGTTCACCCAGCTGGGCAATTCATTCATGTAATAACTACTGGTAATCCATTTGCCATTGTCGTACCAATAAGCCGCATTCGCACTGTGGCCAGCCGGCAATATAGATCCCCTATCCTTTAAGGCTATCCCAATAACCTTGCTTTGAAAATTATTATTAAGCCTTAGTTCATCAGTAATAGTTGTAGTCCACATATTTCTCGGACTCATCTTTCCTGCACTTGATTCACTTCCAATAGTCCTTGCAGTTGAATCTTCTGTACAATACCTATTTGCATGGGAGACTTTGTCGTACCAATTATTCCCCACTATTCCATGTATGGCAGGCACTGAGCCTGTATAAATACAGGTGTGGCCAGGTGCGGTATAAGAAGGCATATAGGGAATCATGGTATTGTCGCAACTAAATCCCTGTTTAAGTAGCCGATTAAATCCATTGGCACTATATAACTCACTGAATCGATAAAGGTAATCCCATCGCATTTGGTCAATAACGATTCCTATCACCAATTTAGGGCCTTTATGAAAAGGCATTTGATGCTCAATAGCTGATGGATGGTGGCTATTTATTTTCTTACTCGGAGTTTGTGCCACAGAGCAAGCTACTATCAACAACAATGAGGAAACAATCGCAAAATACTTTCTAAGCATACCTTTTTATTTTTTACAAAGATAATGGCAAGCTACCTGAGTTAAGTTTTTGTAAAAAGTAATCTTCAGCATCTTATACTTCAAAAACTTTGCATAACCCTAATCAGCTGCCAAATTCCTTCAATTTGACGCTTTTTGACTCCAATACCCTAAATTTGCCCCATCAAAATTAGCGGAACGACACTGTTCGACACCGCCCAACTAATCGTTTACGGGCACTACAAATGCCTTTAACCAACAACTTACTTGACTATGGCAGATGTTTTTGAAAAATTAGTAAAAGATGGGGGCCCGCTAGGGCAGCATATGGACAGGGCACATGGTTATTTTGCCTTTCCAAAATTGGAAGGTGAACTTGGTCCAAGGATGCAATTTCGTGGAAAGGAAATGATTGTTTGGAGCCTGAATAATTATTTAGGACTAGTGAATGACCCACGCGTAAGAGAAGTGGATGCGGTAGCAGCAGCCAAATACGGAATGGGAAATCCAATGGGTGCCAGGATGATGAGTGGTAATACTGCTAAACATGAAGAACTTGAAAAAGTAATCAGTCAATTTGTTAACCGCGAAGATACCATGCTGTTAAACTTTGGATACCAAGGTATCATGAGTTGTATTGATGCATTGGTAAATCGTAGGGATGTAATTGTATAT
>CANJDY010000055.1 GCA_947472635.1 Chitinophagaceae bacterium | reverse complement strand
GGTATTGGTGCTCTGCTTAGGGAAGACCAGAGTAAAATAAAAATTGCAAGTTTAATAGCTGGAGGGCCAGCCTGGAAAAGTGGAGAACTAGGAGTAGATGATGAGGTTTTAAAAATAGGACAGGGGTCAGCAGAAGCGGTAGATGTTACTGGTTACGGAGTGACCGATGCAGTTAAATTAATTAGGGGTTCAGGAAAAGGGACTGAGGTGCGGTTAACCATTCGTAAGCCGGATGGAACTAGTAAAATCGTGTCGTTGAATAGGGATGAAATTAAATTGGATGACACTTTTGCTAAAAGTGCAATAATAAAGGGAGAACATAAAATTGGGTACATTTATTTGCCTGAATTTTATATGGATTTTGAAGATCCAAAAGGTGCAAGGTGTTCGGATGATGTAGCAAAGGAGGTTGAAAAGTTAAAGGCCGAAAATGTAGAAGGAATTGTGCTAGATCTTCGGGGTAATGGTGGTGGTTCTCTTCCCGAAGTTGTAAAAATGGCCGGTCTTTTTATCGAAGAGGGGCCTATCTGCCAAGTAAAGGGCAGGGATGAAAAACAACCCTACCAGTGGAAAGACAGAGATAAAACCATCTTGTATGCTGGTCCTTTAACGGTTATGGTGGATGAGTTTAGCGCTTCTGCTTCTGAGATTTTTGCTGCCGCTATTCAGGATTACAAAAGGGGGATTATTGTAGGCAGTACTTCTACCTATGGCAAAGGAACTGTTCAAAGAACCATTCCTTTAAATCCGGAAAGTGAATCTGCGCTGTTTAGTAAAAAAACAGAAGACCTTGGTACTGTTAAATTAACGCTTCAGAAATTTTACCGTATCAATGGTGGTGCCACTCAATTAAGAGGAGTAGTACCCGATGTAATCATTCCAGACAGGATGGAACTAGCAAAAGCTCGTGAAAAAGACAATGTAGCCGCTTTAGCTTGGGATGAAATTGCCAAGGCAGACTATAAATTATGGACTAGTAATTATAGTACAGATAGGGTGGTTGCTAGTTCAAACGAGCAGGTGAAAAATAATGTTTCCTTCAAAAAAATGAGAGATAAGATTGACTCTATTGATAAGGAAAGTGACCGTGCTTTCTCTTTGAACCTTATCAAATACCAGCTTTCACAAAAGCAATTAAAAACAAGGTATAAACAACTAGAAGATTTGTTGAAATTATCTACTCCGCTGAATGTTAAAAATATTGAGCTGGATTATGCTAAATTGTCTACCGATAAAGATAAAACGGAAAAAAACAAAAGGTTTTTGAATACTTTAAAAGAGGATATTTATATCGATGAAGCAGTGAAAATCACTAATAAAATGATTATTCAAACTAATATTGCGCTTAAAGGAACTTCAGGTAAGAAAAATTAAATTACATTTTTAATACTATTTCCTTAGAAAAATCACCTCAATTATTTATTATTCCCGGTTGCCTAATGGTAGTCGGGAATTTTTTATAGTAACTTTTAAAGTGTCAGCCATTACAGGATTTAAAAATAACGTTCTTCCATTATTTTTTTGTGGTGAGAAAAGTGGCCAATTATAATAAAACCCAATTCCGTTACTGAAAAGGTATTGTTATTAGCTATTCCTTTTGAATCAAGCATCGCGGCAGAAAAACTGTTAAAAAGAAATAGTGTAGATCGTCTTACTGCAACAAATTCTGCTGATAAACTTTCCCAACTCCTGGTATTGGCATTGGATACTACCGCATAATCGTTTTCGTCAAATCCAGGGAGTAAGGCAGTATCTTTTCTTGCAAAGCAAAGTGCCCGATAGGTGAAAATTCTTTCCGAATCAATAAGGTGTTGTACTATTTCTCTAAGGGTCCATTTAGCGGTTGCGTAGGAATACATTGATTTTTCTTCGGAAATAGAGGGTAGCAATGTTTTTATTTCCATTGATTGCTGTGTAAAGGCTTCTGCTAGTTGCTTTTCTTTTACCTGGTCAATATACACCTGGAAATATCCTGGCTGGTTGGTTGGAGATAAATTGCTTGTTGACATAATTGAGCCTTGGTTTTTTTAAAAATCAACTATACAATTTATTTAGAGCAAATTTGGAGACTTTATAGTTATTGCTTTTTTGATTTTTTAATGATTGGTTTGGGTAAATTTTCTTTAATAATATTTCTTTCTCCTTTTAATGTACTAGCCAATTGTAAAGCTGAATAGGCATTGAGTATACCGCCGGATTTTGACAATTCGTTAAAGGGGATAAGTTCATCTGTTCCAGGCAGGGTTACATTTTCTGTAATTATTCTGGCAGAATTCTCGATTACATATTTTACTTGTTGGGCTGAAAGGGTGGGGTAATAACTTAGGATGAGTGCAGCGGTTCCTGCTACTACTGGACAGGCCATGCTGGTGCCAGATGCAGTGCCGTAGGTGGTACCTCCAGGTATGGTGGAATATATTTGTACGCCAGGTGCAAATATGTCAACTTCTTTTTTCCCATAATTACTAAAGCTTGCTGCTAGACCACCATTTTTTGGGTCTCCACTAGCTCCCACCGTGATCCAGTTGGTAGCTTTTGCTTTAGTGTTTTTATAAATAGGGGAAGGGAAATTATCGGAGGAGTCAACATTTTTTGCATCATTACCTGCTGCGTGAACCAGTAATACCCCATTTTTTTCTGCATATTGTACAGCATCATCCACCCATTCTTTTTCAGGCGAAAATTCCTTTCCAAAGCTCATGCTGATTACTTGTGCTCCATTGTCTACCGCATAGCGAATGGCTAGTGCTATATCTTTATCATGCTCGTCTCCATCTGGTACTGCCCTCACCATCATCACCCGAACATTGTCTGCTATACCCTCTATCCCAATTTTGTTATTCCTTACAGCGGCAATGATACCTGCACAGTGGGTGCCATGGAAAGGGGTAGACGCCATGAGGTCATTATTACCATAATTACGATCGTTGATATTGGATTCATCATCTTGTACAATTTGTTTTCTGTATTCTTCCGGTGCATGATCCGCCGATTCAGCTTTTCTTAGTTGCCCTTCAAATTCATCCATAATCTGGATATTGGATATATCATCACTTCCATTGCCCTTACAAAGCTGCAATAAAAACATCCGGGTCTTTTTAGCATCTGCATCGGTTGCTACGTACTTTTCGAGGTCTGTACAGTTGTATTCTTTTTTATTTAGCTCTTTTGCAATAACAGAGTCGCCTTTCAAAAAAACAGGAAATAATTTTTTTATAAACGTAATCTCATCGATATTGACATCACCGATTATTTTTTTTTGGGTATTTTTAAAGAGCGTCCACTCAGCTTTTTCTATTTCATTTAATGATGATTCGTCCGCAGTGAGGTTGTTGTATTTTAATTTATATTTATTGTATACACGGGCGGCCTCATAACTGTCTTTTTTAACATTTCTACCATCTTTTCCTCCTAAAAAATTCCAGCCGTGAATGTCATCTGTATAGCCGTTATGGTCATCATCGATTCCATTATAGGGTATTTCTTTTGGGTTGGTCCAAAGAATGGATTGCAGGTCTTCATGAAGGGTATCTATACCACTGTCAATAACAGCTACAACGATTTGCTTGCTTTTTAATTTTTTACTCTGGATTAAGCTATAAGCCTTCTCCAGACTAATTCCATACACACCAGTACTGTCTAGGTTTTGAATATGCCAGTTTTTGGATAATTCATTGTGGGTGCTTTGTGAAAAGGAGTTAGTGCCAATAAAAATGGCAAGGGTGATGTATAAAAAATAATGCTTCATTGATATATTTTTTTGAAATGTAATTTATAGAAAACCACTCAAAATAAAATGCTAAATTTAGTGATTGCTGCCTAGGTTTATGCTATTTAGTCATTTAGGTATTATTTGAGATTATAGCGCAGTATTGTACGTTAAGTAGTGGATTGGAAAATCAAGGGACGGTATTATATTAGCTTTAAATATTCCAAACACACTGCTTCCACTTCCACTCATGCTAGCATACAGGGCTCCTTTTTCATAGAGCGATTCTTTTATGAATTGGATGGAGGGGAATTTTTCAAATACCGGAATTTCAAAATCATTTACAAGTTGCTCTTTCCAGTTCTCCATTGGCCCAGAAATAATCGTAGCCAAATCATTTCCCTCGTTCATTGCGTTGTTGGATGCATTTGAATCTAGCTGAAATTGAGAAAATGCCCATCTTGTATTGATATGAATACCTGGATTAATTACTACTAATCGGTAACCGCTTAGAGAAAGCTGAATCGGTTGCAATTGCTCACCGCGTCCTGAGGCTAGGCAAGGGTTGTTGGCTATAAAAAAAGGGCAGTCGCTTCCCAGTTGTAAAGCATATGCCAACAGTTGATTCTCTGATAGATTGAGTGAATAATTTTGATTCAGTGCATGTAAAGTAAATGATCCATCAGCTGAACCACCGCCCAAGCCAGCCCCCATCGGGATGGCTTTGTGTAAATGTAATTTTATGGAAGGCAGGGTAGGGAAATCATTCTTCAGCAGTTGCCAGGCTTTTATGCAAAGATTGTCTTTTTGATCGCCTACAATTGGTATGCCTGATTGGGTAAACTCAACACCATCGCCGGACTTGCTATCGTCAATGATTTCTAGGGCATCCTTCAAGGGTACTGGAAAAAAAAAGGTCTTAATATCGTGATATCCATCAGCCCTTTTGCCAGTGACTTGTAAGCCAAGATTGATTTTGCAATTTGGGAAGAGGAGCATTTATAGAAATGTTTTTTTTAACTGATAACAGGTTAAATTATAACTGATAATTGGTTAACTGAAAACTGAAAGTTGTTAAACCGTACATGTATTAAATAATTCGAATGAGTTGAAAATTAAGGAGTTATCAGTTTTTAGTTGTTAGTTAACAGTTGTCAGTTTTCAGTTATCCAGTTATCAGTTAACAGCTACCTTTTCGTTCTACTTTTAATTTCATCCCTAATTGTAATGGCCCTTATGTAGTCTTCTTGTTCCAATACTTCAGTAAGTAGGCTATCTAACTCTTCTAGTGAGAGGGATTGTAAATTATTTTTGTCACCAGTATCATTGGTTACTTCAGCAGAAGTTTTTTTCTTTTTGGTATCTCCTTCCATTAATATGCCGGCGCTATCTAATATGTTATCGTATGTGTAAATGGGACAGCCAAATCTTACGGCCAATGCAAGTGCATCGGAAGTGCGGGAATCAATTTCAACAGTATCTTTTTCGCTGCTGCACACTAGTTTACTATAAAAAATACCTTCTTGTAAGTCGTTGATAATAACTTCATGCAATTCAACCCCGAATGCCATCATGAAATTTTTCATTAAGTCGTGGGTTAGGGGGCGACTAGGACTCATGCGCTCCAAGGCAACAGCAATAGCCTGAGCCTCAAACCCTCCAATTACAATGGGTAGACGGCGTAAGCCATTTACTTCACCCAATACAACCGCATAGGAATGGGTTTGGGTAATACTATGCGATAAAGCAACGATTTCTAATTCAATTTTCTTCATAAATAATTTACGAAACTAAGTGATTTTAAGCAATTTTAAATTGCTTTCATTCCTGTATATTTTCAGAATCGGATAATGGGGTTTATTTATTTGTTTTTAAGAAGTTTCGGGGGCTTTTTACCTACAATACCTATCCCTTCTTCACATCAATTTTCTTAGTTCTCTTTATGGCAGAGAGTTTTAAAGGATTTGCTATTTTGGATAAGGGTTGGATGATTGATAGCTTAGTTAATTGAATTTGATAGTATAATCAGGTGAAAAACTATGCAATGCTTGCTATTAGTTGCTCAATTGATTGAGTTATATATAACTAATTTACAATACAAATTAATGTATTTTTATTAATTTTTCAACTTTTTGACCGCTTCAATAATCTTTGGCATTACTTCAAAAGCATCTCCCACAATTCCATAATCGGCTACTTTAAAAAAGGGAGCTTCTGGATCCTTGTTGATTACTACGATGGTTTTACTCCTGTTTACCCCTGCCAAATGCTGAATGGCCCCAGAAATACCAATAGCGAAATATAAATTAGGGGCGATGGCAAGCCCCGTTTGACCAACATGCTCATGGTGAGGCCTCCAGTCACTATCAGCTACTGGTCGACTACAGGCGGTAGCCGCGCCAAATAATTTGGCTAAATCAGTTACCAATCCCCAATTTTCAGGTCCCTTTAAGCCTCGTCCGCCACTGATTACTATATCTGCTTCTGATAGAGGAACTTCCCCTTCAATTTTGTTGGTTGCCATAACCTGTACTTTATTTACAACATTGGTTGCAGCAAATGCTTTCACTGTGGCTATGCCCTCAGTGGTAGTGATGGGATATGAATTCGTATTGAGGGTGATGATTTTTATAGGTGTATTGATGGCAACATGGGCAAATGCCTTACCACTGAATACATTTTTTTGAACCACAAATCCATTACTAGTATCAGGAAGTGCAATCGCACCAGCAACTAGACCAGCTTTCAATAATACACTCAAACCCGGTGCAATAGACTTGCCCTGAAGATTGTTGGACAATATGACTACGCTGGCATTTGAGCTAGTTACAAGTTCCGCAATGACCTTTGCTAGTACTTGCGCATCAGCCTGTCCTGGCGTCACTTCATTAATAGTATGTACTGTAGTAATACCATATTGCCCTAGTGCAGTTAAATCATCACTAACCTTGCCCAATACGACCGCTTCGGTCGGCACACCCAACATTACTGCAATCTGTGCTCCATAGCAAGCTGCTTCTAAAGAGGATTTGCGGATTTCGCCATCGGCCTGGTCTAAAAATATTAATACACTCATGGTAATTGATAGTTGAATAATTGATAAATTTCTTAACTGATAACGGATTAACTGAAAACTGATTAACTGATAACTGAAAACTGAAAACTGAAAGTTCTTAGTACATAAATTTATTTTCAATTAAATCTAGTTTTTTATTATTTGATGCTGCGCTTGGATGTTTTGACACTGGCGACCAGTATTTTCAATATTTCTTCACAATCCTTATTTAATGATTCGTACATTTTTAAGGTAATATAATCCGTTGCAAACAAAAGGTCTAACCAATATTTTGATTCATTAGCTTCTTTCAAGCCGATACTTAATTTATGAACAAAATCCCTTGAACTCTCTGCATGCTCTGCTTCACGAATAATTGCCCCAATGGAAGTACCACTTCTTATCAGTTGTTGCGAGAGGATATATTCACCATGTTCATTTTTGAGATACTTGTATAAATTGACCATTCGAATGGCGAAATCAAAACTTTTAACGCGTAAAACACTATCCCGCATAACCAAAATTTAAATCATAATAAGTGGTTCATATTGACTTTAAATTATAAAAAAAATTGTGATTATAAAAATTATCAGTTTTCAGTTAATCAGTTTTCAGTTAAAACAGTTTCGCTTCCTCATGTAGCAATCTTACCAATTCTTCCGGATGTTCGGCTGAAACTAACTTTACACCTGCTTTTGCTGGTGGAAGGTCGAAGTTAATGATGGAGGTGAATGTATCTGCTGCAACTGGCTCGCGTACAGTTAATGGCTTGCTTCTGGCTCCCATAATGCCTTTCATATTGGGAATGCGTTGTTCGGCCATTCCTTTTTGACAACTCACTACAATGGGTAGTTGCACTTGATCGGTTGCTTCGCCACTTTCAATTTCCCTTACCAGCGAGGCCAGGTTATTTTCTAAGTTTAGTTTGGTGGCTTGCGAAATAAACGGCCAGTCTAGCAATGCTGCCACCATTCCGCCTATAGAGGAACCGTTGTAATCGATGGTTTCTTTGCCCGTAAGTACCAGCGAATAGTTGCCTTCTTTGGCAATCGCTGCAATTTGGGCCGCAATATAATAACTGTCATGGCTATCTGCATTTACACGGATGGCCTCATCACCACCCAATGCCAGTGCCTTTCGGATGATGGGGTCGCAGTCTGCGTTGCCCACGGTGATAAGATCGATGGCGGTAGCGATTCCAGCTTCCTTGAGTTCAATTGCTCTTACCAGTGCATACCATTCATCGTAGGGATTGATGATCCATTGTACCCCTTCTGCAGCGAATTTCGTATTGTTGGTTGTGAAAGCTATTTTTGCAGTAGTATCTGGTGTTTTGCTGATGCAGACTAATATTTTCATATTCAAAAATTTGATTAGGGGGAAATAAGTTGTTTATGCAACTATTAACAAAGATAACATTTGTACAATAAATTTATTATAAATTTTTTTATAAAAAGGGTAGTATGAGCAGGATCAAAAAATTACTGGAATATATGGAGACTTCCGGAAAGGATAGTTTTCTGCAACATGCGTTGGCACTGGAATATATCAAAATTGGGGAGGACGAGCAGGCAAGGAATCTTTTTAATGAATTACTGCTTCGTGAACCCACCTATGTGGGATCCTATTACCATTTGGGGAAATTATTGGAGCGCGTAGGGGATTTTGATAAAGCCATCCGCATCTATCGAAGAGGGATGGAAGAAGCGAAAAAGGCTGGAGATCACCATTCCCATAGTGAATTGCAAGCTGCGCTCGAAGATATTGAAGAATAAGGGGCAATTTTATGACATTTACCAACTTTGTAAGGTTGGATCCTTAGGGTCAAATTTTATTTTCAATAATTTATAATGGGGCTTTTAGAAAAATTTACGCATTACATCCAGCAACAACATCTCTTTCAACCGAAGGATCGATTACTGCTTGCCGTTAGTGGCGGGGTAGATTCTGTTGTGTTGTGTGCCCTATGCAAACAGGCGGGCTATGATTTTGAAATTGCGCATTGTAATTTTCAACTCAGGGGTGCAGATAGCCAGCGGGATGAGGACTTTGTAAAACTGCTGGCAGAAAAATATGGAGTACCATTTCATTTAAAAATAGTTGATACAGCTGCCTATGCAAAGACGGCTAAAATATCTATTGAAACTGCTGCGAGGGATTTGCGCTACGAATGGTTTTATAGTTTGATCAATAGGATACAAACAGAAGGCGCTCCAGCAGTTGCTTCTAAACTTAATTATATCCTGACTGGGCATCACGCAGATGATAATATAGAGACAGTTACGATGAACTTTTTTAGAGGTACCGGTATTGCTGGACTAAAAGGTATTCTATCAAAGCAAGGTAGCGTTATTCGTCCGCTATTATTTGCTCGACGGACTGAGTTGGAAACCTATGCAGCACAGCAGGGGCTTGAATTTGTAACAGATCATACCAACTTGGAGAATGATTATACTCGAAATTATTTTCGCAATACCATTCTTCCGCTGGTGAGCGAAAGTTTTCCTGAGGCGGCTACTAATGTGTTGAAAAATATACAGCGATTCAGAGAAACAGAAATTTTATTTCAACAGTCAATTGAGCAACACAAGAAAAAATTATTAGAGTATCGCGGCAAGGAGATTCATATTCCGGTGTTGAAATTACTGAAGACAGTTCCGCTGGTTACGGTGCTTCATGAGATCATAAAAGAATTTGCTTTTACTGCCCATCAAACCGAGGAGGCAATTGCATTACTCAAAAGTGAAACGGGTAAATATATTCAGTCTGCAACCCATCGAATCATTAAAAACCGAGGTTGGATGATCATTTCACCTATCCAGACAGTTGAGGCCAACCATATTTTAATGGAAGAAAAGGACAATCAAATTGTTTTTTCAAGTGGTAGTCTTTCGATGGAAACTGTGGATTCTGGATCATTTAAAATTACCATTGACCCCTTGGTTGCGCAATTAGATTTTTCAAAAATCACCTTTCCCTTGCTGCTACGGAAATGGAAAATAGGCGATTATTTTTATCCCCTAGGTATGCAAAAGAAAAAGAAGATTAGCCGGTTTCTAAGCGATCAAAAATTGTCGCTTACCCAAAAGGAAAATGTTTGGGTGGTGGCAATGGATCAAAAAATCATTTGGGTGGTAGGTATGCGCATTGACGACCGTTATAAGATCAGCGAGGCCACTCAGCAAATTTATTCGCTGCGCTTATTGAAAAGTTCCCAGGATTAATCCAATCATCCGCTGAAATAAATAGGGGTGAAGGGCTAGCGGAAAAGCCAGACCAAACAATGCACCCCATAAATGCGCATCATGGTTAACGTTATCGCGACTTTGTTTGGCTGCATATACGCAATACAGAAGGTACAATGGTCCAAATATATAGGCAGGGATAATGGGTGGAATAAAGAAGAAACCCATTTTCATGGTGGGGTAAAACAAGATGCCGGCAAAAACCACTGCTGATACTGCTCCCGAAGCACCTAAGCTTCTGTAATGGTAATCATTTCTATGTTTCAGGTAGCTGGGAATATCTGCAATCACCATTCCGCCAAAATACAACACCAGGTACATCCACTTGCCAGACAATTGTTCGCAGCCGGGTTCTACTATTTGCTGGCCAAAAATATACAGGGTAAACATATTGAAGATTAGGTGCATCCAGTCGGCGTGCAAAAATCCGGAAGTTACAAAGCGATACCATTGATTACGGGCTTTTACTTCTACCGGCCACATAATTAGGTCATTCATAATTTTTTCGCTGCTAAAGGCAGAAAAGCTAATCAGGCAGGTAAGGGCAATAATTCCAACAGTTAGGGTAATAGAGTTCATGTACAATGTTTGATTGCAATATAGTTATTGATGGTGATACTTTTCGTTTCGGTTGATGGAGCAGGCTCGGTAAATTTGTTCTGCTATCACTAGGCGCACTAGTTGGTGTGGAAAAACCAGGGGCGATAAGCTCCAGGTGAAGTTGGCCCTTTTTGCGACCGCTTCACTAACGCCATAGGCGCCGCCAATGAGGAAAATCATTGTTTTGCTCCCTTCATCGGCCCTAGTCTGAATCAGTTGAGCAACCGCTTCACTTTTCAGCTGTTTGCCTCTTTCGTCAAGTAAAACGAGGTAATCTTCTTTTTGAATTGCTTGTAAAATGGTTTCGCCTTCCTTTTTTTTGAGATCGGTTTCAGATAGGGAAGCTGCGTTTTTTGGCATGGCAATGATATTCCATTCCACCGGATAGTAATTGGTAATTCGTTTGGTAAACAATTCTACCCCCTCTTTAACATAGTTTTCATGTGCTTTTCCAATGGACCAGAATTGAAGTTTCATGTAATTATTTCAAGCAAAATTGCGTAAAGAGTTGGGTACAATAAAATAAATCTCTATTTTTGCAGTCCAATAGCAAAAAAGCCTTGGTTTTGATGCTGGTCTGGCTGCGTAGCTCAACTGAATAGAGTACCTCACTACGGAT
>CANJDY010000054.1 GCA_947472635.1 Chitinophagaceae bacterium | reverse complement strand
TAGTGGATCTCATCACCACGGCCAATAGCAGAAATTCGAATTTCCTGCTCAATGTGGGGCCCAACAAGGAGGGGAGGTTTGAAGCATCCAGCGTAAAGGTATTGGCCGAAATCGGGAAGTTGTTAAAGGAGAATAAGGCCTCGCAAAAATAGCAGCCAGTGAGTTGTTAAATATAAAAAGTAAAACTATGACTAAATTCAAAAATATTGATTTTCTAAAGGATGCCTCATTTGGATTAATATCCGAAAAAATGAACTTAATATTAGATTTGTAACTAATATTATAAAGAAAATTTGTCTCAATAGGGAGATATTCCAACAATTATATTTTTCGTGTAGCTGAATGCCGCGGATGATTATTTTATGAGTCAATAAATTTTTTTTATATGCAAATATTATCAGTCAAATCCAAAAGACGATTCTGCCTATTGGCTTTGTCCACAGTCATGCTTGTTCCCCTGCTTACGGCTCAACTGTCGGCAGTCCCTTTGGCAGGTCCGGCGGCGACTAAGCCCAATATCATCCTCTGCATGACGGACGATCAGGGCTGGGGTGATGTGAGCTACAACGGGCTGACGAAAATAAAGACGCCGAACATTGATGCGATGGCGGCGGCGGGATTGCGCTTCAATCGTTTCTACGCGCAGCAGACTTGCTCGCCAACGCGGGCCAGCGTGATGACGGGCCGTCATCCGAACCGCATAGGGGTATTCTGGCCTGGTATGAAGTTGCGTAAGGAGGAACTCACCATCGCGCAGGCCGTGAAGCAGGCGGGTTATGTAACCGGGCATTTCGGGAAATGGCATCTCAACGGTGTGGCCGGTACGGGCAAGGTGATGCCAGACTCAGACCCATTGGCCCCGCAGAATTGCGGCTTCGACGAAAGTTTCTCGGTCAGTAATTATTTTGAGACCAATACCACCTTCGGCCGTAAAGGCATTCCCGAGCAGACCACTGGCGACGGCTCAGATGTCATCGTGGGCGAGGCGCTGAAATTCATCAGCGCAACGGCGGGACAGCAAAAACCTTTTCTCGCCGTCGTTTGGTTTGGCAGTCCGCATATTCCCCACAAGCCGCTGCCCGCGGATCTCGCTGCGGCTGGCGGATCGGCCTACTACGGCGAACTCCTCGGCGTGGATCGCAGTATCGGAAAGCTCCGCGCCGGGCTGCGCAAACTTGGTCTTGCTGACAACACTATACTGTGGTTCTCCAGTGACAACGGTGGCTATTTAGACCCCGCTGCACCCGACGCCAATGGCACGAATCTGGATTTGCGGGGGTGCAAAAGTGAAATGTGGGAAGGCGGCCTGCGCGTGCCCGGCATCATTGAATGGCCCGCCCGCATCAAGCCCGCCGTGACGGACGTTCCCGCCGGAGTCGTGGACATTTTCCCTACCATCGTGGACCTATTGCAGATCAGGTGCGAGCATCCCGTACCCCTGGATGGCATCAGCCTGTTGCCGCTCATCGACGGAAAGATGAAACAGCGTCCGCAGCCGATGGGCTTCTGGCAATTCGCCGGCGATCAGCAGAAGTTCACACCCGACTCCGGTCCTTCCGCCTGGACCGACAACCAATACAAACTGGTCAAAACCAAGCCTGATCACTGGGAACTTTACGATGTGGTTGCTGACCGGGGGGAGAAGAACGACCTCGCCGCCGCGCATCCGGAAGTCGTGGCCCGGATGAAAACCGAAATGGAACAGTGGCATCTTTCCGTGATTCGCAGTTACAACGGCCTGGATTACCCCAAAAAATGAATAACGTTTTTGCGTTTGCCAACAAATTCAACTCAATGAAAAAATCACTGACCCTGTTCTTTCTCACGCTGACAATGGGATTGGCATTGGCTCAAAGGCCCAATTCAGCAGTTATCCCTGCTCACCATCTCGACCGGCAGGGTTGGAAGGAACGCCATGAGCAGATTCTTAAAAAAGTAGCATCCTCCAATCCAAAGCTTATAATGATTGGTAATTCCATTACGCATAACCTCGACCAACCTGACAGGAAAATATTCTGGGACCAATATTTAAATGCCCTGGATGCAGTAAACCTGGGAATCTCAGGTGACAGAACCGAAAATGTGATATGGAGATTGCTTAATGGTGAGATAGATGGTATCAATCCGAAAGTGGCTACCTTACTTATAGGAACAAATAATACGGATGGCAATAATTATCTTGAAATAAGCACCCCCGATGAACTGGCAGAAGGAATATGGAAAATCTGTACGATCATCAGGGAGAAACTTCCCAAAACGGAAATTGTCCTGCTGGGAATCCTTCCCTATGGATACAAACCAAACCACCGGGATGAAACAAACAAAGCAACCAATAAAATCATAGCTAAATTTCCCGAAAAGGATAGCAAAATCCATTACTACGATCTTGGATCTCTCTTCCTGAAGGAAAGCGGAACAGTAAATGGAAAACTAATGCCCGACTATTTACATCCGAATGTGGAGGGGGAAAAACTGGTATTCGAAGTATTGGCCCCTGTAATATCCAAATTACTGGAGGAATAAGAAATGATAAGCATGTATAAAATCCTTATGATAAAATCTTATCACCAATCAAAAATAAATATACGGGTATTGTATAGCACCATTGAAAAACAAAATTTATACTGTTAAAATACATAATTAGATGAATACAATGATGCACAAATTCAAATTTATTATCCTTGCTGCTTTATTGTTGGCATTACTTGTTATGCTGAACGCAGCGTATGCAGCAGACCTGCGATTTCCGATGAATGCGAATTTTGGAACTACAACAGTTATAACAAAAATGCTGATTCAAAGTCAATCAGGAGAAATCAGCCTGCTACCGGCTTTGCCTAGTGACTGCACAGCTGGCGAGGCAAAAGGATTGTGTGCACAGGGTGGTTTTGTAGTTGATATGAAATGGCAAGCGGGATTACTCAAATCTGTGAATGTTTATTCTTCGAAAGGGGGTATTTGTAAACTCAATTACAAAGATGCTACAATCGCTTTTGAAACTAAAGCTACTATGAATTATTCACCTAAACTTGAAGGGAATGGATGGGTGTCGCTAGGAAATACTACTTATTTTATTAATCCAGTAAATGGTAACGATGATAATGCAGGTTTATCAGAAGATCGTGCATGGCGCACATTCAGCCATGTTAATCAATTGCAATTTTCACCGGGCGACCACATAAAAATCACCGCTGCTGGTCAGTTCAATCAAACGCTTATTTTAAAAGGTAAAGGGACAGTAAATAACCCAGTCAAAGTTCATTTCGCTGCTGGTAAGTATGATTTTTTTCCTGATAATATTAATAGTAAAAAATATGATATCTCCAATACCAATGACAGTCCAGATAGCCTAAAAGCCATTGGAATTCTTTTGGAACATGCAAAAAACTTTACAATTTCAGGAGCTGGAGCCGAAGTTATTTGTCGCGGTAAAATGATCGAAGTTTGTATAGATAGCTGCGAAAATATATCAATAGCTGGTCTTCATTTTGATTACCACCGGCCAACGGTTTCAGAATTTTCGGTGATTGCTGCAGGCGATGGTTATGCAGATATCCAAATTCACAAAGATTCGGAATACAAAATCGAAAATGGTGCTATAAAATGGATTGGCGAAGGCTGGAATTATGATACCGGCTTGGCACAAGAACTTGATTTGCTTACCAATGATCTTCGGCGCATGAAAGATCCGCTCATAGCAATGAAATTGGAAGAAATAAAACCATTTTTAATTCGTGCCAGCGGAAAACATACCATGAAAACAGGACGTATTTACCAGCTGCGGGATGTTTTCAGGGATTATGCTGCTGTGTTTACCCGGGGGAGTAAAAATATTTCCTGGAAAAATATACAATTCCATTTTATGCATGGCATGGGTTTAGTATGTCAGTTTTCAGAAAACCTTTCCTTCGATTCGGTTACAATAGCTCCCGACAAAGCAAGCGGCAGAACTTCTGCTGCATGGGCCGACTGTATGCATTTTTCAGGCTGTAAAGGAAAGTTACTGGTAAAGAACTGCGTGTTTTCAGGAGCACACGACGATGCCATCAATGTTCACGGAACTTACCTAAGCATTGTTGAAAAAATTGGGGACAAGCAATTAAAGGTTCGGTTTATGCAAAAACAAACCTACGGTTTTATGGCTTTTAACAGGGGGGATGAAATTGAATTTGTCAACCACGAATCATACGAATCATATGGTATGAACAGGGTAAAAGAGGCGGTATTGCTCAATCCTAAAGAAATGTTGTTGACTTTTGAAAAGAGTTCTCCTCAGGGGCTTACTGTCGGGGATGCTATCGAAAATGTTACCTGGACACCTGAAGTAGTAATTAGGAATTGCAGGGTATCTTGGGTTCCTACCCACGGTTTTCTTTTATCTACACGGAGAAAGGTACTTGTGGAAGGGAATGAATTTTTAGCAACCCACATGGGCGCCCTTAATATGGCAATTGATGCCAATAGCTGGTATGAATCAGGTTACGTAAGGGATATGACCATTCGCAACAACAAATTTATCCGATGTGCAGAGCCTGTAATCGATATTGCTCCTTGGAATAAAATTGCCAACAACTCCGTGTATCAGAATATAAGGATTGAAAACAATGAGTTTATCCTTCGCAATGAATTGATAGTACAGGCAAAGAGCACAAATAACCTTGTTGTTGGTGGAAATACAATCTATGCAGAAAAGATACTCAATGATAAATTATCAATCAATACAGGAGATTGTAAGGGTTCAAAAGTTAGCCAAAACAAATATTTCATTCAACCAAAAAAGTTGTAGCGTTTATTGTAGAATAGGTAAAAGCAACGTTTTAAATGATAAAATAATATGAAAATTACAGTCGTTATATCCTTGTTTTTTAATGTAATGATCAGTTGTGCCATGGCGCAACAGCGGCCAAACATCATTTACATTTGTACAGACCAGCAGAGTCAAACAATGATGAGTTGTGCCGGCAACCAATACTTACAAACACCGGCAATGGATTATCTTGCTAATAATGGCATTCGTTTTACGCGAGCATATGTAACAAATCCTGTTTGTTCCCCCTCCCGTATTAGTATGATGACTGGAAGATTGCCTGGGTATTTTATGGATAAAGCTGGTAACGAGGTAAGGGAAAATGCCGGAGCTATGAAAATACCCGAAGTTAGTGAGGAGATAAAATCCACCACTATAGCAGCCTTTCTGAAGAAAGCGGGGTATGATCTTGCCTTCGGAGGAAAAGAGCATTTGCCACCCTCTTTGACTGCAAAATCAATGGGCTTTACCGATATTACGGATGACTCAAGAGATGTATTGACCCAGGAAGCTGCGTCGTACATCAAGAGCGCTCACAGAAATCCCTATTTCCTAGTGGTATCACTTATTAATCCTCACGATATCTGCTTTATGGCCATTCGTGATTTTGCTGATTCGGCTACCGCTGTGAGTTTACAAAAAGAGTCTAAAACTGAATTGAGAAATTTGGACAAGGCGTTGGAATTGCCGAAAGGCATTACCAAAAAACAATTTTTTGCTAAGTATTGCCCTCCTTTGCCTCCCAACTTTGAACCTCAGGAGGATGAAGCAAAAGCTATTGCTGCATTATTGGACAGTAGGTCGTTTCGAAGAAGTGCGCGCAATGAATATACGGATGTACAATGGCGTATGCATCGTTGGGCATACTGTCGGTTGACAGAAATGGTTGATGCTCAGATTCAGGAACTACTGGATGCATTGAAGCAGAGTGGTCAGGAGGAAAACACTATGGTGATATTATCCAGCGATCATGGTGATAATGATGCTTCTCACAGGATGGAACACAAAACTGTATTATATGAAGAATCGGCTAACATTCCTTTTGTTGCCATGTGGAAGGGGCATATTCCAGCAGGGCAGGTAAATACCCATAGCCTAATCTCTAATGGGCTCGACCTACTGCCTACTATATGTGATTTTGCTGGTGTAAAAGCCCAGACAGATCCCCGAGGAAGAAGTATAAAACCTTTGTTTGAAGGCAAAGAAATAGAATGGCGCAAAACCCTGGGAGTGGAGACCGAGATTGGTAGAATGGTGGTGAGCGATGATGGCTACAAATACATTCGGTATGATGCTGTGGGAATTGAAGAGCGCTTAATGGATTTAAAAAAAGACCCTTATGAAAAAACGCATTTCACCTGGAAAAAATCTCACTCGGAGCCACTGATGAGGCTTCGTAAAGCTTTTAAGGAACAATGGTTTCCGGATGCAAAATAATAAATATTTAAAACTGAAAAATAGTGGACTAAAAAAAAATAGTTTGTTTTCTTTTTTTACAACTTTTTATTCGCAAAATGTTGTGGTAAGTTATTAAGTATTTACGTACCTGCTATTTCGGAATGGTATTTTTGAAAATTCAAATAATTAAAAAAAATAAATTCAGATTACATCATTAAAACCAAAAAAAAATGAAGATGCAACGAATCGTATTGTCTAAGTATTTTTCTGAGAAAAGAAAAATAATAGGGGTAAAATCCCTCTTCGCTACTATTTTTTTTAGTTTACTTATCTCTCTTGCTTCGGCACAGGAGAGTGCTAATAAGTCGATGAAAAAAGGAAATATTGGTGGTTATATGATCACAAAGGTTGAAAAAGTGGATGAATCATTTAATGCAGGCTACTCGATGTATGCAGCTGCTTGGCCTTTGATAAAAGAGTATCCGGGAAGAAGTTTTCAATCCGGTTTGTTCGGTACCTGGATGCATCCTTCGTATGATGGGCCACTGCCGGTAGAAAAATTATATACTGATATTGAAGGAGGATTAGGCTGGTGGAGAGATACTGAGTATGCTACTGCAACGCCTAAATTTATTATGGGTGGCGTACAACTTGATTTTAGCGGATGGGCTAATGGGCCTGGTGCAGGCAAGGGAAGGGACTGGAACAAACCCAAAGGGAAATATGGTATTGCACAGCTAAGTCCTTGGCTATTGTATCCCCCCGATGGATTGAACCTTAAGCAGGGTACCTGTGGCGAATGGTTTGGTAGTGGGTATCTGCCTTTGCCGCTCACTGAACCGAAATCGACTACAGCGGGTAAAGACGTACTCACTGGAAATCAGTGCTGGACCCTGTTCCTCAATACAGGAAATTTCAAAGGTCCGGTCGCATTTTTTACCCCGTATTTCTGGAGCGAGGCATCCGTTGATAAACCAATTTTGAGCGGCCTGTTTTTAGATACCCGCCCATCAAAGGCTAATAAACCATTTCAGATGGAAACGCAGCATATCCATTCCGCTGAAGCTACTGATTCCAAAGGTCAAATATATGCCCGTATGGCTACAACACAGTACCCTGTGGGACCTGATGGTAATTCGGAGTTGCTTCATCGGCTGATGGTGTACAACAAGAAGGCACTCTGGGATAATGTAGAAGCCTGGTTTAAAGGTGGAAAGCCCGCGGATGGCAGTATAGATGCAAGCAATGCTGCTATGCAAAAGTTTGAGAAAGGGGTTAGATCAAACTGGAAATTTTATGGCGATCAGATTCCCAAGGAAAAGCGTGCCTTAATGAATATTACTTCTTACATGGATGCTACTGTAACTGATTCAGCTACTTTAAAAGTCCGCTGGGAAGGTGATTTAATAAAAAGAAGAAAAACGAAAAATGGCGCTGTAATAACGCTTCCTGAATATTATAAACTGATTAAATCCGGTACTGACGACATAGGAAACTGGATTGCAGTGGCAGCTAAGGAAGTACCGGCTGAAACCGGTCTTCATGAGATAAGCTTTGTTAGGGCCGAAGATGACAGAGCCTCCCTCACTTATCGTACTCCTGAAGAGGATAAAAGCAGTTGGAAAACTCCTGGACCTGCAGCAGGACCTTTCAAAGTAAAATTGGGGGATGGTAGTACCCTGACCTATTATTGGTATCGATTTGCCGACCAGCCTGCATTACTTAATGCCAATCTAAGCAATCAGGAACGGGAAGAAATTCAGCGCCGAGTTGAACTTCTTCATCGGAATTGGACAATAGATCGCGAATACCTTCCTCCACCAATGACTGGGAAACTAGCCTATTTAGATCCGGCCTTGATCGTTTCTCCTCCGAAAGGTATGGAAGTAGGTTTTGTTCCCATTGTTACGCAACAGGGATTGGAAAAATAGGCATATTTATGTCGATTCACAGCTCAAAACCCTGGTAATTCCAAAATAGGAAATCCTGGGGAAAGGTACGGGAACTTAAAATGGTCCCAATGCCTTATCATTTTCCAATGCTTTATAATTTGTCAAATGATAAAGCCGAATAGAATGGCATAGCTTGTAAAGAAAAGAAAATAGCTGATACAATGATTGAAAAAATTGGGCAATGGACTATGTAATGCCCGGAACCCTTTTTTTTCTGGAAAAAAAATAAGCGAGAGATCCGTAAACATTATGAAGAGCGAAGTCCGCTGCAACCCAACCATGTTAAAAATTAAAGCTGATTTTTTTAAAATAAAATTTACAATAGGGATGAAAAAGGTTTCACTTCAAATAATATTTTCGCTCATTTGCTTACATCTTTTTGGACAGCAGATGGTTCTTAATAAGGATGCTGTATCATTTGCAAAAAATGATTTTGTATTGGCAGCCAATAATTTTGTAGCAGATATTTTATTGGATTCCAACGACAATAAAACAGTACTCCTGGCTGCCGGTTTATTTTCAGATGATGTGAAACGGGTATTTGGACAAAACCCTTTAATTAAGTTTACTGCCCAATCTATTTCCGGTAATTGTATTATTGCCGGAAGTATTGAGGATAGCAGGGTGATCAAAGACCTTATCAAAAGAAAAGTAATTGATGTTTCAGCAATAAAAGGGAATTGGGAAGCTTGCCTGATTCAGGTGGTGGAAAATCCAATCAAAGGAGTTGGTAAAGCGCTGGTAATTGTTGGAAGCGATCGAAGAGGTACTGCTTATGGTTTAATGGAATTATCAAAGCAAATGGGAGTGTCTCCATGGTACTATTTTGCAGATGTACCCTCTGTAAAGCGGAAGCAAATTATTATCCAGCAAGGAAGGTTTATTCAAAATTCACCCTCCGTAAAATATAGGGGAATATTTATCAATGATGAAATGTGGGGATTACGTCCTTGGGCAATGAATACAATTGCACCGCAGGAGGGTAAAGGCATTGGTCCAACAACCTACACCAAAATATTTGAACTTTTATTAAGGCTTAAAGCGAATACAGTTTGGCCGGCCATGCATCAGAAAACAAGGCCCTTTAATAATTATGAACAGAACAAGGTGGTTGCTGATCAATTTGGTATCGTCATGGGTTCATCACATATAGAACCGATGCTGAGAAACAATATTGGCGAAGCCGAATGGGACCAGGAATACCCCGGAGAACCCTGGGATTATGTAAAAAACAAGGATCATATTTATAAATATTGGGAAAAGAGAGTGAAAGAAAATGGAAGGTATGAGAATATGTATACCGTCGGTAAAAGAGGCAAAGATGATGAGGCTGGCTCTGATATCACTGTTAGTGTGCTAGAAAATATTTTTTCCGATCAGCGGAATATTTTGAAAAAATGGGTTAATAAAGACGTAACAAAAGTACCCCAGGTACTGATTCCTTATACCGAGGTGTTGAATTTATATAACAAAGGATTGAAGGTTCCCAAGGATGTGATTATTTGCTGGCCCGATGATAACTTTGGGAATATTCGTCAGCTTCCCAATATAGCCGAGCAACAACGTGTTGGTGGTTCAGGTGTTTATTATCATTTTCAATGGTTGAATGGCGCTACAACTGCCTATCCATGGTTGTTTACAACTCCGCTGGCTTTAACCTGGACAGAGATGAAAAAGGCTTATGATTATCATGTGCGTGATTTATGGATAGTGAATGTTGGTGATATCAAACCTGCCGAATTAGGCATTGACCATTTTATGCAAATGGCTTGGGATATTGGTAAGTTTGAAAATAATGATCCGAAAAAATTCTTGATGGATTGGGCTAGTGTAAATTTCGGCTCTCCTTATGCTTTGCAAATAGCCGAGGTTTTGACAAAGCATTTCGAACTATCCTATGCGCGTCGACCAGAAAGTATGGTCATGTACAACGGTCGGAAAAAGGAATTGAAATGGGATTGGTTCACGCTCTCCAATTTCAATGATGAGGTTCAAATTAGAATTGATCAATACACTGATTTGAAAAAAAAGGTTGACAGTATTTATCAACTACTTCCTTCTACTCATAAAGATGCATTTTTTCAAATGGTTGTGTACAATGTAAAAGGGGCCGCTTTGCAAAATATAAAGGTTTTGTATGCTCAAAAAAGCAATACCTATGGCAAAGAAAAAAGATCAAGTGCAGCAACATACGCTGCGCTGGCTCAACAAGCAGAAAATGAAATTTATCAGCTAATTCATCACTACAATAAAGAGCAGGTTACGGTAGCAGACAAATGGGATCACATGGCTTCCTTGCCAGGACCTTGGGGGGCACAATGGCATCAATGGGACATGCCTCCACTGAGTAGTTATTCAGGCGAAGGCGAACCTACAATGCAGCTAAGTCTTGAAGGCGGTGATGGTGAATTGTTGCCAGGGTTCAGTGTATTCAATAAGGATAAGCGCTTTATAGATTTGTACAATACAGGAAATGGTGCAATATATTGGAATTCAAAAACATCAGCTGATTGGATAAAACTTAGTGATACAGCAGGTGTTATCTACGATGAAAAAAGAATATGGGTAACAATCGATTGGAAAAAAGCGCCCAAAGGGATTGATCCTGCAGGAAGGATAGCTTTTGGCTGGCAACCGTCCAATGAAAATAAGTCAGTTAGCAATCAATTCCTGCATTTTCCAGCAAAGCAACTCAGTAAAGATAGTATGATCAACCAAAATATTAATGGGGGCGGTTTGCAAGTGCAATTATCCCTCTTTAATCCAGCAGCACCCTCTACTGAAAAGGTAAAAGGCTTTGTGGAAAGCAATGGATATATTTCTATTGAAGCAGCTCATTATTCAAGAAAAAAAGATGCGCCGCATGCTGGTTGGAATGTGGTAGATGGGCTTGGTAGAAAGGGAAATGCGGTTACTATTTTACCAACCAATATTGCTAGTATAGTATCGGTGGAGGATATTATTTCAAATTCCCCCTCACTTGAATATGATATTTTTACATTTTCTGGTGGCGAGGCTAAACTTATTTTCAACTGTATTCCTTCTTATCCGATTAATAAAGGGTATGGCTTGCGCCTTGCTATTTCT